>JAFGFE010000006.1 GCA_016931225.1 Candidatus Zymogenaceae bacterium | reverse complement strand
GTTTTTGGCTAATCCATCTTAACAGGAAGACCGTGACTCGTCTTCTATTTACTCGTCACCTGTCAACACTTTTAGTGACTAGGGCAGGTTATTAATATCTTAAACAAAGACGAGATGGAATTCACACCGTTTTGATCGGCTTCTTGAAAAGGCCGAAACACGTCAAGGATATTTGCCAATCGCATGTGAACTGTTTCAAACTACAAATATGATAAACAACCTTTTCCGTCTACAGAGAGAAGAAAGAGCGGGGAAATCCCTCGTACGATACAGTGAGTTTTCTTTCCTGTTGAAGCATAAGAATCAAGCGCCTTGTGAACAGTCTGTCATTTCAATGCCGTCGGGGTCAACAAAGTCGCCGCTTTAGCCGTCGTTTTTTCCATCGACATGTGTATTGATACAACGTCAAATCCGAAGAAGCGACCGGGAGGTCGTAACTGTTTCAGTTCAATGACACACGTCTTCCTGAATCTTCAAAACTCTCTTTGAAACATGTTGACTTACAGAATTCATTCATATATTTTAAATAGTCAATTATGGAATTCTCATAATTTCATAAATATTCTGGAATAAAAATGTATCAGGACGATACCGAGAAATATTTTTAAAAAGATAGTAATAAAATATGAATCGCAGGATTTATTTAATGTTTTCGCTTTCCGGCATGAGAAACACCCGGGGGGAATCGGTACCGAGACATACCTTTTTCCCGGTGTCGTGTGCGGAACATGTTGCATGTGTTCGGATCGTGCAACAGATGGCGGCGAGGAGACCTTTGGTCGGTGTGGGAGAGATCGGGTGCTGCCGGGTATTTTTTTATTTTACCTCGACCTGTGGTGATATAAACCGAGGTGTGTCGTTTTCGTCCGGATCGGTGTGCATGGTATCTCCTATTCCTGCGGGCAGGGCGGACCGTGATCAAGAGGGCAAGGGTATCTGTCGGTCTTTGGCTTATCTTGAGAAAGCCTTTCGATACCATCCTGATGTCTATTATAAATTGCATGCAATTGAAGGAGTGTGAAGTTGAAAAAGCCGATCCATGTCAAGCTCATAATCGACGGCAAGTGGACATCCTCCACGTCTGGGGAGGAATTCTCCATTATAAATCCCGCGACGGAAGAGGTGGTCGCGACGGCCTGCCGGGCCAACGCAGAGGATACACAGTCGGCGATCGATGCCGCCCAGAGGGGCTTCCATTCCTGGCGGGAGATCGTGCCGTGGGAGCGTTCGAAGGTATTGCGAAAAGCGGCCGCGTTGATGACGGAGCGGAGGGACGGGATCGCCGAGTGGATGACCATCGAATGCGGCAAGCCGATCGGCCAGGCCGTGGCGGAGGTGAACGCGTCGATCGACTACGTGGAGTGGTATTCGGACGAGGCGCGGAGGATCTACAGTAAAATGCTCCAAGGCCGCGATACACAGACCGTTTTTCAAGCGATCTATGAGCCCATCGGCGTCACCGCCTGCTTCACGGCATGGAATTTTCCCGCGGTGCTGCCGATCCGGAAGATCGCGCCCGCCCTCGCGGCGGGGTGCTCGGTGGTGTGCCGGCCGTCCGAGGCGGGATCCATCTGTGCCGCGGAGCTGATCAAGTGCTTTGTCGATGCCGGCCTCCCGCCGGGAACGATAAATCTCCTTACGGGGCCTTCGGGGGTCATCTCGGACCACATACTGCAAAGCCCCGTGGTGAGAAAGGCGAGTTTTACCGGCTCCGTCCCGGTCGGCAAGAGTCTCATCGCCAAATCGGCGGATACCGTGAAGAAAATGACGATGGAGCTGGGCGGCCATGCCCCCGTCATCATTTTCGATGATATCGACCCCGAAAAGCTCGCACAGAGCGCCGTCGCTGCCAAGTTCAGAAACAACGGGCAGGTATGTGCATCGCCCACCCGTTTTTTCGTTCATCGGTCGATTGTGGAAAAATTCACCGAGGCGTTTGTGAAGACCGCCGCCGGATTGAAGCTCGGAAACGGCCTGGAGCCGGACACGGATGTCGGCCCCCTGATAAACGAAAGAAGGCGGAGCGCCGTAGAAACATTGGTCGAGACGACCATGAGCGAGGGGGGGAAGATCCTTCTCGGCGGGAAGCGGCCGGAGAATTTCAAGAAGGGATTCTTCTACGAGCCGACGGTCTTCGTGGACGTCACCGACGACATGACCATCATGAAAGAAGAGCCGTTCGGCCCCCTTGCATTGATCACGAGCTTCGACGGCTTCGATGAGGTAATCGAGAGGGCGAATTCGACGGAATACGGCCTGGCGAGCTATGTGTTTACCCATTCTCTTGAGCTCGTTCACCGCACCGTGGCCGCACTCGATGCCGGTATCGTGTCGGTGAACAACTGGGTGGTGAGCACGGCCGAAATGCCCTATGGCGGCGTCAAGTATTCCGGCTTCGGACGTGAGGGCGGCTCCGACGGCATAAAAGAATATCTCACCGCCAAGTTCGTCAATTGCAAGATGCGTGCGTATTGATTGACGTGCGTTCAATCGACGCCGGCGCTGGGTGATGATGAACCGAAAAGAAAGCCCGGAATTACTTTTTTCGATGTCAACGTAAAGATCACACATCCTTCATACCGTTTGTCCGCTCGAAGCCGCCGGAGAAAGCGGCTTCCTTCTTTTTGGGGACAGGCTTCGGGAGCTCCTCCCGCTTCATCTTGCCCGGTGCAACGGTTCCCCTCGGCCACCTACCCGTGTTTCGAGACCCGCGACGGGGACGGGATTGAGGTATATACGCCGTTTACTCATATACTGTGGTTCCGTCTGTATACTGCGGCCCAGGTCATACACATGGCCTTGCTTTATTCATACCCGTATCCACGAGGGGGCGGCCGCAGGCTGTCTCCCCGTTTGTGCCCGGGGGCGGCTTTGTTGTACGAAATTTTCGCATACTCCCATCGACCCCGTCCGGGGGACCGGTTCCTTCAAAAGCATTGACACCTCATTACGCCTTCTGTAGTATCGTGGAAGCATTGGTTGAAAACGGCTTCTCATGCAGGAGCGATACATGAAACGGATTGTTGTTTTGACGGCGTTGGTTGTTCTGTTTTTCGGCATGATATCGTGCAGCTACACCCCGTCGATCGTCGATGCGGATGGTGAGGCGGTGTACGGGAGCATCGCGGAGATGGCGCCGGTGACCCTGGGCGGCTTCGAGCAGTGGCTGGTGATCAGGGGCGTCGACCGGAGAAATCCCATCCTGCTCTTCATCCACGGGGGACCAGGGGTCCCGGAGACACCACTGTTTATGTCGGTGTGCAAAGATCTTCAGGATGATTTTGTGGTAGTGACCTGGGATCAGCGGGGCACGGGCCTCTCGTTTTCCAAAGACGTGCCGACGGAAACGATGAACGTGGAACAGTTCATTACGGACGCCCACGAGCTGGTCGGATATCTCAAGGATCGTTTCGGGGCCGAGAAGATCTACATCGTGGGGCACTCCTGGGGGAGCGTCCTCGGCATGTACCTGATCGATCGATACCCGGAGGATTTTTACGCCTACGTGGGCATCGGGCAGGTGGTGAATACCTATGAGAACGAGCGCCTCTCGTTCGAGTATGCGTACACCAGGGCGGTGGAAGAGGGCAACAGGAAGGCGATCGGGGAGCTGGAGGAGATCGGACCGCCGGTGAACGGGGTCTATGGAGACGATCCCTCCGACCTGGACGGATTGATGACCCAGCGTAAGTGGCTGTTGAAATACAACGGCGTCATGCACGAGGAATCGAGCCATCTAAAATACTATTTTGCGTATGTTCTTTCGCCGGAATACAGCATCTTCGACGCCGTCAATGTGCTCAGGGGGGTGAACTACTCGCTCGATTTAATGTGGAACCAGGTTCTCCAGGTTGATTTCTTCACGGAAATCACGCAGGTCCAGGTGCCGGTCTACTTTTTTGTCGGGAGGTACGACTACAACACGCCGTTCGAACTGGTGGAAAAGTATTTCGACGTTCTTGACGCCCAGAAAAAAGAACTGGTCTGGTTCGAGGAGTCGGCCCACATGATAAGCAGCGAGGAGCCGGAGCGCTTCACCCGCCTGATGGTGGATAAGGTTTTGAGGGAAACATATCCGAAATTCCCGTAATTGTGAGAAATCGGTTCATATACATATTCAGTGTTTGCGTTTCTACTGTAATATTATTTGAGCTGCTGTTAGTGTATATATATTTCTCACGCTCAGGAGTGATAGATGAAACGGATAGTTATGTTATCAGTGATGTTCGTTCTTTTTATCGGCATGGTCTCGTGCAGCTACACCCCGGCGATCGTCGATGCGGATGGTGAGGCGGTGTACGGAAGCGTCGCGGAGATGTTCCCGGTGACCCTGGGAGGATTCGATCAGTGGCTGGTGATCAGGGGGGTCGACCGGACGAATCCTGTGCTGCTCTTCATCCACGGGGGACCGGGGACTGCGGAGACGCCGCTGGTTCACTCGGTAATGAAAGACCTGCAGGAAGATTTCGTGGTGGTGACCTGGGATCAGCGGGGGGCCGGCCTGTCCTTCTCGAAGGACGTGCCCCCGGAGACGATGACCATTGAGCAGTTCATTTCTGACGGTCACGAGCTGGTCCAATACCTGAAGGAGCGATTCGGGGCGGAAAAGATATACGTGGTGGGGCACTCCTGGGGGACGGTCATCGGCATGCGGTTGATCGATCGATACCCGGAGGATTTTTACGCCTATGTGGGCATCGGGCAGGTGGTGAACAAGACCGAGAACGAGCTCATCTCGTACGAATATGCCTATAACAAAGCGGTGGAAACCGGCAACGAAAAGGCGATCAGGGAGCTGGAGGATATCGGTCCGCCCGTTGATGGAATGTACGGGGACGATCCGTTTAGCACTGACGCATTTAGAACGCAGCGCATGTGGCTGGGGAAGTTGGGCGGCGTTTCGTACGGCAAAACCAGCGATTTGCAGTATTACTCCGTTTATATCCTTTCGCCCGAATACACAATATTCGACTCTCTGAATGTGCTCAAGGGATCGAAGTTCTCAATCCCGTTGATGCAGCATCAGCTGTTTGGACTCGACTTCTTTACCGAGATACCGGAAGTGCAGGTCCCTGTTTACTTTTTTACCGGAAGGCACGACTACAACTCGTCGTTCGAACTGGTGGAAGAATACTACGAAGTTCTTAAGGCTCCGAAAAAAGAACTTGTCTGGTTCGAAGAGTCGGCCCATAGTCCGAATCTTGAGGAACCCGATCGATTCGTACGCCTGATGGTGGAAAAGGTCCTGCGGGAGACCTATCCGAGGTTTCCGTAGGCAACGGTGTCACCGAGGGGAATGATGCATCCGCACTGCGGGGTGGTGGAAGGGGGATGATGTGGGGCGCTGGATGCTGGAAGTCGTCTGAGGTGAGGCGGAAAGATCAATGTACCCTGGCCGGGGGGCGAAAGAGAGGGGCGATGGGAGGTGCGGTGTGTTAAAAATTCCATCGGGATATCCCGATGGAATCAGTAGTACTCCCGCCGCGCCCCCATCACAAAGAAGTCCGCGATGAATCCGGCCAAAATCAAGGTGTAGCTCTTGACCTCCTCCATGCTCCTGCCGGGGTACTGGGCGTAGCTGGTCATGATGCCGTTGAGGGCCGAGAAAAGCGCCCGGGACATCATCTCCGTATCTCCCTTATACCCGGACTTCACGATGACTTGAGCGAATACCTCAATAACCTCCCCGAGCATTGGATTGATGCGGTTTATATTCTCCTCGCTCAGCATGTCCCGGGGCATGAAATGACTCATCATCTGGAAAAAGGAGATGTTGTCGTTGAGAAAGCGAACATACACCTCGCTGAGCTTTCTGATGGTGCATGTTTCATCACCGAGGCACTCTTCGTGGAGCAGTTCCTTTACCTCCTTTATTCCCAGGTAGAAGATCTCCAAAAACAGGTCATCCAGATTTTCGTAGTAGCGGTAGATGGTCGCAGGACTCACCCCCGCCTCGGCGGCGATGTCCCGAACGGTGATGGCCTTGAAGCTCTGACGGGAAAACAGGCGCTGGGCGGCCCGAACGATCAATTCCCTTCGGGCCTCGTGCTCTCGGTCCTTGAGGTCTTTGAATGTCAGCTCCTGCATATAATGCGATATCCCCTCTGCTGTGGTGAAGCTGTAACAAGTTGGAAGGATCTGCGCCGGTAGACGGGCGTTCACGTATCAGTGCCGCCGAAGCACATCGGCATGCACGATATCGCTTTCGTCTATAGTAATCGACACAGGCCGATTAGTCAAATGAATAAAACACGGTATTTCGTAAGTGCCTGAAATTACATGTAAATGTCCGATATGATTGAAAAAATGCCTGATTTTTGGGTGTCTGTATCGAGTACAATTGAGTACGATAATGTAGGTTCATTTTGGAAGAATTTTGGAAACATTTTACAGCAGAAATATAATCGCTATTCGTGACTTCGAGTGGAAAATACCAGGCGGCCGAGGATTTCGATGTCTGATTCGGGGGACGTGATGATGGGGAAGTTGGCGATATCGGCGGGTGCGAAGATAAGAAGATCATCTGATCGGTTCGTAAATGAACGGATGAGGAATGTGTCATCGTGGTGTATGAGATAGACAGAGTTGGCTTCCAGGGTGCCGTCGAACGGTGTAATGAACACGGTATCGTTGCGTTTCACGATCGGCGCCATGGAGTCGTCATCCATGGTGGCGGCTATTACTTCCTGGTGATCAGTTTGAAACGGGTATTGTGTGGTGCGGGCATCCGTATTGTGGTCAAAGACACCGTTTTCCAGGGTGAGCCCATTGAGATTTCCGGAAATACGGCCCAGGTGATCGATCCATTTTACACCCCGGATCTTCTGGATCATTTTACCGACATCCCTTTTCACTGTCTTGGGGAGCTCTTCGTCTTTTGCTATCTCCTTAAAGGTTTCAATGAGAAGCGAAGATTTATACATCGCGCCGTATATTTCCTTCGGATCAAGATCCAGTTTTTTAATGATTCTCTGGATGGTTGTCAGTTGAGGGATGTTATTGTTTTCGATGATATCATAGATTGTCTGTGGCGATGTTTGTGCTTTTTTCCCGAGCTGTTCATATGTCATTTGAGTTTTTTGCTTATAGTCCAGCAGAATGTCCGAAAGGGTTTTGATGTTCATGTTTACCTCCTCAATCAAGTATTACAAAAATGATACATCAATAAATATGGATATGTCAAGCATAATTGTCAAAATGGATAAAAAATTTTCTAAAAACCATTTTTTCCTTGACATGATATTTGATATGGCATATGAAGAAAATACATCCACATAAATGGAGTATTTTTGATGATTAAAAATGCTTACAAAAAAGATGCCTTGAAACAGCTTTATAAGAGATCAGGGAAAAGTATGGAGCAAATAGCGAAGGAGCTGACGGAATCAGGTTTCAAGGTCTCGACACAAGCGTTTTGCAATCATGTAAACAATAGCTCAAGCCCTCAAGTAAAATACCTTCTTGCATACAGTAACTACTTCGGAGTAAAACCCAGTTATTTTTTCACAAAAATATCTGATTAGGCGGATAACATCATGTCATCCATCATAACAGATACCGATTTCATGAATACATTGATTCGTGAAATCAGGCGTCCCAGGTTGACGGAAAGAATTGACGTAACCGTCGAAGAGCTCTCACAACTCACCTCATTTTCAGTCAAACGACTGAAAGACTACATCTACCGAAAAGACAGACACCAGCTTGAGCTGGGGATACCTGCGTTGCCGGCGAAGAAACCCTCCGGGACAAACGGGACGATACGGGTGCGGCTGGAGGATTACCATGTGTGGTTTGAGCAGCTTCCGGACGCAATGATGGAATGAAAGGAAAATATGAGGGGTAGGTGAAGATTTACAGGGACCACCGTGGCCATGGTTGTTTAACACCTCCTTTCTTCCATGGCCGCCCCTCTCCACCTTACCAGGTGAAGGACATGTCAATAAAACCACTCGGGAAAAGGAATTACGGATCGATTCCCCACATGAGCGGATCGAGACTGGGCCCGAGCGACCAAAAAGCAGAACCGGGGCAGGAGGAAATCGCCACACAAAAGTTGAGACGGGGAGATCACCTGATCGTAACCGAGAAGATGGACGGCAGCAACGTAGGCGTGGCGATGATAGACGATGTTTTATTTCCTCTCACACGGGCGGGATACCTGGCCCGAACTTCTCCCTATGAAATGCACTACGTGTTTTCCGAGTGGGTATATGAGAACAGCGAAAGATTTAAGTCATTATTGAAAAACGGGGAGCGGGTCGTCGGTGAATGGTGTGTTCAGGCTCACGGGACATTATATCGTCTCGACGTTGAGCCTTTTTTCATTTTTGACCTTTTCGGTCCTAATGGAAATCGCGTGACGTTTGACGAAATGGCTGAGCGCGACATTGATTCCGGTGCCTGTTTTCCATGGCCGCGCGTTGTGTATCGCGGATCGAACGCATGTTCGGTTGAACAATTCAAAACACTGATACCTCCCCCGGGATTTCATATGGCTCTTGATGGGTATGAGGGCGGCGTATGGCGGGTTGAGACACATGATCGATTCAATTTTATCATGAAATATGTGAGACAGGACAAGGAGGATGGGAAGTACCTTGAAGCGGATCCACCTATCATAAATTCGTGGGTGTCAAATTCCGAGGCGCTAAAAACATACAGAAAATATTATTTATCAATAGCAAAAGAGAACTGCATAGCATAGATAAAGGTCGTGCCGGACCTTTCATAAAAGCGGCGAAGAGAAAATCACCTGATCAGGGTAGTGAGTCATGACCACGAAAGGGCTACGTGCAAAAAGCACGGTCGGAGTCAGCGGGTGAGGTGCGTCCAGCGCCGGAAGGCGCGAATTTTGGGGGAGGGGGGGCTCGGACTGGAACTCGAAGTCGGGGGCATCGATGAGACCGAAAACCACAAAGACAAAACAACCCGCTTCGAAGAAGCGGATACTTGAGGAGTTGAAAACTACATATAAGTCTTACTACTACATATTCATTATGGGAAAGAGTATAGCTTCCCCCCTCATAGAAAGATCATAAAAAGAGTGAAGTACTCAAGAAGCGGCCCCTACGGGGCCGGATAGAAAGAAAAAAATGAGTAAACACAAACTACCCGAGCGCATATCCACACCGCAGGAATGTCCCAGATGCGGCCAGACCTTAGCAGATACATACAAAGACGGGGCCGATGTGAATATGATCGACGACAACAAAACTTATTCGTGGTTTTGCCGCAAATGTAAAGATGAGTGGTGGTACGAACATCGTTATACCGATCGCGGTTTATATCAAAAGGGAGAATCAACGCAACAGCAACGAGTAATATGGAGGAAATGCGAGCGATGCGGAAGGGAATGGGGTGATTATCCGAATTGGCCTGACGGCTTTTATCCAAATTGTTGGTGTGTTATTTGCCGGCGTGTTATTTGTAGTGAGTGCGATGCGAGATATGAATGGGAAGGCGCAGGGGAGAGTCTAAAGATAGTGAATAAGTTCGAACTGGGTGAATTTGAAAAATATGATAAACCGGGTTGGAGTTGGTTGATTTGCGAGCAATGCAAACCGTTCGTGGAAAAGTTTAACAAGCGCATCGTTGAGATAGAGGCGGAATATGAAGCCGCCAGGAAACGGCTGATTGAAGAGATAGAGGTTAAGGCAAAGGCATAAATAGGAAAAAGACATGAAGAAGTATTTTCAGTATTTCGTCTATGTAATAAAGCACAAATACTACGTTGCCCGGGAGTGTTTCAAAAGGGGGTGGTATTGGAGGGGAATCGTTCATGACATGAGCAAGTTTCTGCCGAGTGAGTTTTTTCCATATGCAAGATATTTCTTCGGTGGAAAACAGAACCAGGATGAATTTGAGAAAGCAGTCCTCAAGCACTATCATCGGAACCCGCACCACTGGCAGCACTGGGTATTGTTGGGTTCCAGTAAAGCACCCAAACCCTTAAAAATTGATGACCCACATTTGGTCGAAATGGTTTGTGACTTGCTCGGCATGGATATGGGGGACGCCGAAAAGACGAGAGCTTATTTTTTGTCTTGTGTGGGTAAATGGATTATCCATCCAGTATCAAAACACTTGATCAGTAAGATGCTCTGCTATGAAGATGGAACAAAATAAATTAACTGGCAAAGAACTTCATGAAATGAAATGGGGGGAGTATGTGGATCTCCTGGTTCCGTTGATCAAGGCGGTTCTTGGGGCTCAATATCCCAAAAACCCCTATCCCTTCATCGGGAAGTTGGTGGGCGAGCACGGCCGGAAGCGGGTATATGAGTTTTTCGACAGGTATGCGTTGCCGCAGAACAGGCACATATTGAGACGATATAAGAAAAGAAGGGGTTTTGTGATCGCAATGTTGAGAGACGGTTTTGTCGAGACGCCGGAGTATAAGGAGATCGACTGCACGGAAGCGGGGCTGTATGGCGAATGAGAGATTACGAGTTCCGCCGCAGAGCATCGAATCGGAGATGGCCGTCCTGGGCGGGATATTGATCGACAATGATCAATTTCCGAAAGTGCTGGATATGATCGGATCGGGTGATTTCTACCGCGTCGCACACGGGAAAATTTTTTCTTCCATGGTGAACCTGTATAACCAGACCGAGCCGGTAGACCTGGTAACGGTGACCGATGAATTGAGGAAAAACAACAACCTGGACGCCGCCGGTGGCGCCGCGTATATATCCAGCCTTGTTGACAATACACCGACAGCGGCGAACATTGAATACTACGCGCGCATAGTCCGGGAAAAAAGCATACTGCGAAGGATCATACTTGTATGCAATGAGACGATAGCAGACGCCTTTACTGACAGTCGAGATCCGGAGGAGATCATCAACAGTCTGGCATCACAGATTATCGGGCTCGGGATATACAAGGACCGGACCGAACATATCAGAAATCCACTGAAACGGGAATATGCGCGGATCGGTGCACAATATGAAAGGCTCAGGAGCGGAGAAGATAAACAGGTGCCCGGGTATCTGACAGGTTTTGAAAACATAGACTCCGTGTATGGCGGGATTCAGAAAAAGACCATGCACGTGGTGGCCGGGCGGCCCGGGTCCGGAAAGACTGCGTTTCTGGCAAACGTGATCGGATGTTTTGCACAACAGGCGCCGGTTCTGTTTTTCAGCCTGGATCAACAGGCGGAAGAGTTCGCCCGGCGGTTGATTGTATTCGGGTCAAAAGTAGACAACTATCGCGTGCGTGACGGGTATGTGAGAAACGAAGAATGGTCAAAAATTATTTCCGCTATCGACGAGTATTACGAATATCCAATTTACATCAATGACGACACAAATCTCAATATTCAGGATGTCGTAAATATCACCCAGAAGCACAAGCATGAACATGGGGTCGGGATTTTAATCGTCGATTACCTCCAGATGATCAGGAGGCCCGGACGCGATACAGAAAACAATGAGCTGGGGGAGATTTCAAGCAGGTTAAAGGCATTGGGAAAAGAACTGGACATGGGTGTGATGGTGCTTTCCCAGCTCAATCGCAATCCGGCGGCGAGAAAAGATGAAATGCCGAACCTAACTGATCTTCGCGGTTCAGGTGTGATCGAACAGGACGCCCACACGGTGGCGCTGCTTCACTGGGATCCAAAAAGTAAAACCCCGGGGGTTCTTGGTGAAGGAATGCTGAAATATATCATCGCAAAGAATAAAGACGGGAAAAAGGGAACGCTTTCCATAGATTTCAAGAAACCGATTTATCAGATGATTGAAAGAGACTGGGAGGATTAATAACAGGAAAAATGGAAACTCTCGTTTTGACCATAGACGAAATCCGGGACTGGCTGAATTGCCGCAGGTTGTATTACTATCGTCATTTTTGCCGCCTGACGAACGGGAATCCGAAATATTCCAGATTGTTGGAAGAGGCCGTGAAGAAGTCTCTGTATCGATGGCACATGGGACAGGGGTTGTCCTTCATTTTCGAGGATATCATTCATTATTTTGACAAGCAATATTTCGACAATCAAAAACTTTCAAAGCAGACCCCCCTGGGCAGAGACGATCGGTACATAAAATGGGCGGTTGAAAATGAGCCGATTGCTCGACAGATAATAAAGGCATATGCAGATCACTATCTGCCCGATCGAGACAGATTACTACAATCGGAGCCGCCGGATTACGAGCGAACAAGGGTACTTTTGGAAACACCGACAAGGGACTGGATGACACCCCTGGAATCGAGCGGTGAGGTGCTTGTTCCGATCAGAAACATCGAATCCGGGAGGAAATCCCGGGGGTGGTGGTTGAAGGTGAAACCGGACATGCTTTTCGAGGCAGACGGCGAGCGCGGCCTGATGATCTGGGATATCAGGTCCCGGTTTGGTGATCATTACGAGAAGTGGTTAAAACTGAATCTGGCGATTCCATATCTGATGTATGCCTTACAGGAACACAACGGGCTGGGATTGTATCAGTGTGGATCCAAACATACAAATTCAATTCGTCGGGTGCACGTGCGGATGATCAGGAAGCAGAAGCCGAAAAAGGGCGAGCAGTTTACGGAACGGGTGTTTTTCAACAAGCGGGATGGGGCGTTCGAGGAGGCGATCAAGGAGCTCTATGCCATCGCCCTGGATGTCTGGACGTGCTCAAAAGAGGGTGATGTTGAGCTTTTCTATCGCAACCCGGAGAATTGCAGATATTACCGGTGTGAATATCAAGAATTATGCTTTTCCGGTGGGGACATCGGCGAGATGAAAAAATATAAGGTTATTGGTGATGATGATGGGAGAGCTATTTAGCCCGGCAAAGAACGAACAGAAATACGCGAAAGTGGGAATACTGGGATTTCAGGGTTCCGGTAAAACATACACAGCTACATTATTTGCGATTGGACTGTTGGACATTCATTTCAAGTTGACCGGGGAAAAGGCTAAAGCAGCCTTTTTCGACACAGAAAACGGTTCGGATTTTGTAGCGCCGATGTTTGAACACGCAGGTTATGAATTGATCGTAGCTCGATCAAGAGCGTTTGTGGATTTGAAAAGGGCGTTTGATATGGCAAAAAAATCCGGCGCCGAGGTAATGATCATTGATTCACTAACACATGTGTGGCGTGACCTGGTGGAAAGTTACAAGAAGGGTAAAGGCCGGAAAAAATTACAATTTCAAGACTGGGGAGAGATAAAACCGGTCTGGTGGGAATATGCGGACATTTTTACAGCGTTTCCCATGCACGTGATCGTGTGCGGTCGTGCAGGGTATGAGTATGAGTATGAGGAGGATGAGGACGGGAAAAAGGAGCTAATCAAGACCGGCACAAAGATGAAGGCAGAAACAGAGTTTGGTTTTGAACCGTCATTAGTGCTGGAAATGAGATCAATACGCAGAGAGAAAAATGGGAAACCGGGAACTGGGGTAATTGAAAACGTCTGTACTGTGCTCAAGGACAGAGCGCATAAGATCAACGGTTTTGAATTTATCTTTCCGACATTTAAGGATTTTGGACCACATTGGGATCATTTGAAAATGGCCGGAAAGTATAGATCGGTTGATATCACCCGAGACTCACAGGTGCTTTTCAGGACTGATGGCGAGGGAAACTGGAGGAAACGCCAAATAGAGCGTGAAGCATTGTTAGAAGATATCAAGGGGGAATTTATCCGGAGGGGTATCGGTAAAGGGAAAGAAGAAATGGCATTTAAACATCAGGTATCCCATGAATGTTTCGGAACCGATAACTGGGTAAGAATCAAGGAGGAGGTAAACAGCCAGGACCTCAAAAAAGGTGTGGAATTGATGAAGGACGCTATGGATGATCTGATGAATGCTTTTATCCGGAATCCGGATGGTGTGGATGTCAAGGGCATCGTGCAGAGGCACCGGGAGCAACTGGCGCAACAGAGGAAGGACGATGATCTTCCTTTTGACGATATAAAGGAAAACCAGGGGGAGCAGCAGGGAGAAGCCCAACCTGCACAAGAACAAATACAACAGCAGGATGAGCAGCAGGGCGTGGATGACGAGGGGCAGAAAAACATGTGGGAGGATTAACAACCGAAACGGGAGTGGAGGTGTGTTATGTACGGGGCGACGGCGATTGATATCAATGAAATCGGTTCGGATGGGAATCCGGAGCGGGAGATGCTGGTTCGTGAACAGGCGGCCATATACCGGGAGGGCATGGCGCTGTTGAACGATCGGAACAGGCGCATACACATGCTGTTTCTGTATGGATACAGCATGAACTACATCGCACGGGTGTTTGGTCTCACCCCGAATGCGGTGCAGAAGCGTCATAACCGCTCATGGGCCGTCATTGCAGAGCATGTGAGATGTCGGTTTGAAGAACATCAGACAGGGAAAAATCCTGGCGATTGATCCATCTTCAAAAAAGACCGGATGGGCGCTGTGGAAATCAGGAAAGTATATAAAGAGTGGGGTTCTGGCGTTCGATAGTTTTGGCGGGGCGGTTCGACAATGTTTGGAGGTGCTTGATTCGGTTTCACCTATCGACGCACTGGTGATTGAGGATCAGTACTATCACATGAACGCCAAAACCCTCAAGGTGTTGGCCGAGTTTGCGGCGATATTCAAGGTATTGGTCAATGCGAGAAGTGATAAAGTGGCAATATTTGTCATACCACCGGCGACCTGGCAGGCGAAGATGTTGGGCGGCGGGAACACCAAGAGGGATGAGAGAAAAAAGCGTTCCACTTTACTGGCACGCATGAGGACGGGGAAAGACAGAATAGGTGAAGATGAAAGCGATGCAGTGAATTTGGGGGAGCATTTTACAATTTATGGGCCGTATACACGCACATCAAAAAAGGGAACTGGCAAAAAGTCTGCTGGGCGCGCATGATCGTGAGGTGATCTGTCACGGGCCGTATGTATCCGCATGGAAGAACGGCGAGCGGGAGAGCATCAACTGGACGAAACTGCCGCTGCCGCAGTATGTGGTGAACAGGGTGATGCGGCATTACCGTCGGTTCGAGCGGCACGTGGCCATGTTGCTGGGGGGCACGGAGATCCAAAGCTATGAGTGGGAGATCGAGAAGGAGGCGAAGCTTCGGTACATCGGCCTGGTACTGAAAGAGGTGGACGGTCTTTCCCTTCCCGGCAGTCGGATCGTTCTGTTGATGCACCCGCCCGATAATCAGGACATCGGCATCGGTGACATCATGGACGAGACGGGGCTTTCACAGGCACGGATACACCGGATATATGATCGGTGCGTGAAGATTCTTGCGGTGCGGTTTTTGGCCGAAGGGTTGTTTTTTGAGAATGTGGGAGAAGCGATGTGACAAAGAAGGCGGTCATCGTGCTGGGAATGCACCGGTCCGGGACGTCGGCGATTACCGCCGGTCTGGAGGCTATGGGGATATCCCTGGGAAATTATGAACTGGAAGCGAACCCGGAAAATCCGAAGGGGTATTTCGAAAACGGCGCGGTGCGGGGCCTCAACGACAACCTCTTGAAGTTTCTGCACAGCCGATGGGACAACCCGTTTTTCGACGGCCGGCGGGCGATCGATGAGGCGGGCGACGGTCTTTCCGATTTTTACCGGCGCGCCGATGAGATTTTCAAAAAGAATTTCGAAGGGAAGCCGATCTGGGCAGTGAAGGATCCCCGGATGTGCCTGACGCTGCCCTTCTGGGTGAAGGTGTTTGAGCGGCATGGATTCGACGGGACGAACACGTATTATCTGCACATGGTCCGCCATCCGGTGGAGGTGGCCGAGTCCCAGCGTGAGCGACACAAGAAGGTGCCGGCGTTTCACTTCATCGGTTCGGATCCGCGGCAGACCATGGCGCTGTGGCTGTCTCACCACTACCAGGCGCTCCGGGAGGTCAACTCGAACAAGAATATCGTGGTGCTGTTTCACAAATTGATTGAGAATCCGACGCAACAGATGTTCCAGGTCGAACGGTTTTTGGGGATAGAGCATGGTCGGGAAGCGGTGGATGAATACTGTCGTGGGTTTCTTGAAAGGGGCCTCAAGCATCACAATGAAAAAGACGACGCCCCCATGATATGGAGCAGATGCGTCCGGGTTTTGTATAGGTGGTTCTGCGAGATGGAGGAAGAGTATCCTTTCGGCAAGGGTCATATTGACGATATTCTGAATTGCCTGAGTGACTATGAGGACGCACTGGAGCTTTTTCACCCTTCGGCGGCGTTGCTTTCGGATGCGTGGTATCGGTGGCAGGGCCGAGGCTGGTGAGGTGGCTGATGAAGTGCAGAAAAAGGCACTTGCTTGAGACGTGGGAACTTGGGATTGAAGGCTAAGAGTCATGCGGGGTATATGTTTGCAGAATTGGTGGGAGCTTTTCTGTTGTCGCCTCCACCCCCGAGGGTGCATGTGTCAAGGCGTTAATTAAGGTATTGGAGGGGAGAGATGAGTGACAGAGATATCAAGGTTGATGTGGATAACACCGCAGCAAATAAGGTGCTGGAAGAAAAGACAAATGAACTGAAAGCAATACTTGAAAAACACGTACAGGAGAAAGAAAAAGAGCAAGTCGCATTTATGAGCGATGAATTGATAAAACGCATGCAATTAAATGAGAAAAAAGCACACCCGTATTGTCCTTTATGCGGATGGCATAATACAAGAGTGGTCGAACGGAGGATTCATTGCGATGATTGCGATCATGAGTTCATTTTGAAAGAGGAGGCCCCCGATGAGAGAACAATGGAAAAAGGTGTGTAATTTTGTCGGCTGGCCCTATGAGGAAAAGGGTGGTTGTGTAGTCAGGCGGTTTGCCCCAGCCCTATCCTGGGCAATCATCGACAAGCTGACGGATGAGACAAATAATGTAAAATTCATTCCTGATGTGTCAGGAAGATCGCCGAAAGGTTTTGTTTCTATTGATATCCACAATGAATATGGGAAACACATTAAAACTGTTATCGGCATCGGCCCCACCAACGCCGAGGCTTTGATTGATGCGTTGTTGAAGTATTTGGAGGGAAGAGCTTGACACCCCCCGAGAACATGACCATTTTTTTGTGTAAAAAAACTCCATAAAAACGCGGAATGAGTACAAAAAAATCAAAAAAACTCTTGACTTTCAAAAACGAAACACTTTATAATAGGTGGTAACTGGATTAGTGTGTCCAGGAGAATAACCATATCCCCAAATATACAACGGGGAGGTCGAAACCGGCCTCCCCGTTTTTTTTATGCCCGTGAAATTCCCAAAGCCTGAGCGATACGTCAACAAGAAGAACATCAAGATGCTCCACGATGTGCCGTGCCTGGTTAATAACAGGGCGTGTACCACGGGGACATACGCACATCACGTAAAGACCAGGGGGGCCGGGGGCGGAGACGAGCCGGAAAATCTGATGCCGCTGTGTTTTGTGCACCACAATGAGATTCACCTGACCGGGACCGCCCCGTTCGTGAAGCGGTATAACCTGTATTTTGACGAAACAGAGAGACGATGGAAACGACGGTAGCAAACAGGGCGATCGAGGCCCACGAGATATTTCAGAAACTCATCGGTGTGATCACGGACCGGAATCGGAACGTGTTCATGATCGGGGCGTATCTGAAAGAGATCCGGGACGGTGAGCTTTTTCGCGCCCTGGGGTATGATTCCTTCGCCGAGTTCTGCGCGTCTCCTGAGATATCGTTTCAGAAGTCGACGGCATACAATTTCATCGGCCTTCACGAGAAGTTCATCCTGGAGCTGGGGTTGAGTTTTCAGGAGATTGGAAACATCCCGTACTCGAAGCTGGTGATCATCATGGGGCTGGCGACGGCGGAGAACGTGCACGATCTGTTGACACTGGCCCGGGAGCTGGCCATGGGGGACCTAAATGAAGAGCTGGAGTTCAAGGGATACCGGACCGATGCGGACGGGACCCCGGTGGAGTATCGCTCCAGGGGGATGAAGCTCTTTGAGAAATACACGAAGCTTCCCCTGGCGGACCGCGCCGAGTTCGACCGGGAGTGGAGACGGTTCAATATGGTAGAGGGCGCCGGTGGGTGAGAGCCAGTATATCACGTTCCCGGAGTTTGAAGAGACGCTGGAAGAATATTTCAGAGGGGATCGCACCCAGATACAGCAGGTCGTGAAACTGGGGGCGGATGTTTCTGGGCATCGGGAAAGTATTTATTTTCCAAAGAAATGGAACCTCAAGACCAAGGCGGACACCCCGTATAAAAAATTTCGCGCCGGCCTCGTGAATCTGGGACAGGAAGCTCTGGTGATATTCCTCTGTGAGAGGCATCCCTGTAAGAGGGTACGGATCCCGAAATCCGCTGTGAGCATCAAGGACCGGATAACGCTCACTCCGGCCGACGATGTTCGGCTGACCAACCAGCTTGAGAGGGAGCTGCTTGCCGCGGTCGGCAAGGATGATTTTGACATCGCCCGTGAGGAGCTGATAAGGCTGTATACCAATCTTCCCGAGGACGGATCCGGACAGATGCAGCGCCAGGCGATGGACCTGGTGATAAATTCAACACAGATACAGCAGGTCAATCGCCTGATCCAGTCGTATTTGACCGATTCGTCGGGACGGCCGATCAAAAACTCGGACGGGACGCAGAGAACGCCGCCGGACAAACTGTGGGGGCGTCTCAAGGAGCTGCGGGGGACCCTGGAAAAGCGGATGAAAACCCTGGGATTGACCGCGGAGGACATAGACAAACGGCGGAAGGACGGAACGCAGGGACTACACCGGGCGGCGGAGGCCCTGGCCGAGAGGCTGGACGAGGCGCTGCCGACGGCGAACCTGGAAGCCGACGCGAAGGAGTTTCTTGAAATCGCCCAGGAGAGTTACACGCCGCCGGAGGACTCGGAAGAGATGCCGGACGGAGACGTGATAGATGAGATAGACCTAACCCTGATACATGAACCGGCACCCGACGCTACCGAGCGTTAAAAAACATAAACCGCGGCATGTGCGGCGCATGGAGCAGATCGAATCCGATCTGCTTATTTCGTTGTACCAGAATCCGGTGGCGGGGGTTCGGGAGTTCTTTGATGTGGAGCTCCAGGGGGATATCAGGAAGGACGACGACGGCATCATCCTGTGGGATGACTACCAGGTGGGGTCCTTCCTGGACTGGAGAACCCGACGACAGCTTGAATGGTGCGGTCGGGGTGTGGGGAAGAGCATGTACCTGGGGGCCCTCAAATGGGCCTACTGGGGCGTGGTGCTTCCCTACGTGTTCATGGCGATCTACCGGACGAAGCGCCCCATGGGGATCCGCTTTGTGGTGACCGGCAACAACATGGACACCGCGAAGCAGCTCCTCCAGTACATCAGGAATTTTATCGCCGTGTCGCCTCTGTTCGCCGCGGAGATCGATCAGCACAACGACAGCCGGATGCTGCTCCGGTTGAAGAACGGGACGGAATATCACGTTCGGGCGGGGAGCGACGCCGCCCGGGGGCTGAATCCGTACAGTTTCCAGTCGGGCAGACTGGGAAAAACCATACTCGGGATGACGGTGGTGCTGGCCGACGAGTATGCGTACTTCGTAGATCAGGATTTCTATACGGAAGTGGTGGAGCCGTATCTTTCGCTGGGGATGAGTGTGTTCCATGCCTTTTCGACACCGAACGGCAAGGAGAACATGGCCTATCAGAACAGCGTCGACAGGGATTTCACCGTCCGGGCGTTTCACTCGGCCCAGAACGCATATCGAGACATGCGGGAGCTGGTGAAAATCTATCGACGTCTCGTTGACATGGGATTTCCGGAAGTATGGAACGAGGAATATATGGGGATCCCCCAGGACGCGAAAAACCGGACATTTCCGGAACGTCTTGTGCTTCGGGCCATCGAGGGGTTCCCGGGCGGCGTGCTGGACAAGGATGAGCTGCTGTGGACAGACGAATACATCCGGGAGCATGCCGAAGAGCTGGTTGCAAAAACCGGGCCCCTTTTTCTGGGGGGCGATCCGAACAAGGGAAAGATGGAGCGGGGACAGCAATCCGACGCCTGCGCCCTGGCGATCGTGGAACTGCAACAGAACCCCTTTCGGCTGGTGCTGCGGTACGCCGCGGAGTGGGGAAACCCGGAGAGCGTCAAGGATGAATATCGGGAGCAGATAGATCTTGATGAATACACCGAAAAAATCATCTGGTTGTATAAGACGCTCAAGATCAGACAGGGCGGGGTGGACATCAACCCGGGACGGGGGATTGTCCTGGCGCTGTCAAACATGACGCCGCCGATTTTGAACCTTGACTGGATCGACACCGACAGCTCGAAGCGGGGACGGGAGATCGACGATATTGCCCTGAGTCTGATGGAGAAGGGGCAGCTTGTGATTCCGCCGGAAATGATTCTGCGAATGTGCTTCAAGCGGTACGGAACGACCAACGACAAGGGGACAGGGAAAAAGAAAAATGATCTCATGAAGGCGATCCTTTACGCCGTCTATATGGCGGTGCAGGAGGGCGTGGCGCGGCACGCGCCCCCGGAGGTGGTGACCATTGACCGGAAGGGAGGGATCGCCATGCCGAGGACCGGGAGGGCTGAATCGATTTTGCGGGAGCGAAACCTGACGTCGGTGGGATTATCCACGCTGACATCTGTGGGGAAACATGGGACGAACCTCCGCTAAGACCGAAAAAGCGCGGGAGGTGGTGATCTACGACCAGTTCGGCCGCCCGAACAACCCGGTTCCGGAGGGGAAGCGGCCGTTTTCGGTTCCGGTATTCAAGGAGGGGT
Organism: Candidatus Zymogenaceae bacterium; assembly: GCA_016931225.1. Taxonomy (NCBI): domain Bacteria; class Deltaproteobacteria; order Candidatus Zymogeniales; family Candidatus Zymogenaceae; species Candidatus Zymogenaceae bacterium. Next base: position 139,757 of record JAFGFE010000006.1, on the reverse strand, counting down.
GGCAGAGTCGGCTTTTTTACCGGACATCCCTGGAGGCGATGAGGCTCCAGGTCCTCAACGACATGTCCGCCATGCTGAACACCTTCATGTTCGGGCCGGCGGACTACCTGAGCGCCTGGGCCACAGCGGAGATGCCGAACCTGACGTTTGCCGGCAACGGGGACAAAAAAGCGGAGACGATCGTCCGGGAAATGCTGAGCCGGGTGAAATACGAGAAGCTGCGGGCTGATTTTATCTACAACGGGGTATTCCGGGAGGAGTTCATCTATGTGGATATCGACTATGAGCCCTGGTTTCTCGGATATCTGGGGATGGGGCTTATAGAGCGGATTATTGAGGGGATAAAGGAGGGCGCGAAAATCGGGAGCATACGGGGGTTGAAGCATCTGCCGCCAGAGTGGACCTACAAATGGTTCAATGCCGCGGACGAGCCGATCAACAACACCCGGGCGTATTTCCAGAGCAAGGACCGGTTTTTCGGGCAGGTAGACGAGAACCCGCCGGTGAACAGCGTGTTTATCCCGAATATAAACATGATTCATCCACGGTGGAACCATCTGCGGCACGCCAACGTATGGTATTCGCGGCCGGCGGGTGTCAGCAACCGGGAGCAGTTCAACCGGGTACAGTTGATGCTTGAGGACTCGGTGCTGGACAGTCATTTCAGCCTGAACTCGTTTCTGACGTTTTTCATCAACACGGCGGGAAAAGAGAGCGGTGCGGATGAGGAGCAGATCAAGAAGTTTAAAAAAGGGATTCTGGGAGAGAACAATGAAAACGAGGAAAGCGTGTTGGCGGCCGGATCCATGTTTTTTCTTTCCGGCACCGACGACGTGAGGACGATCAGCGATGATCGGCTGTACTCGATACGGGCCCAGGACAGTCAGATACAGATCGATCTTCTGTTTCTGAACACATTGTTCCCTGCGGCCTTGGCGGGATACAGCGGCGGGCAGAAACACACCGGCGAGAGCTTGGATGTGATCAAGAAACACGGCGAGCTCATCATGGGTCGGGTGAACAAGTTTGAGTGGTGGGAGATGCTGAGGCCGCTCATCGAGCTGGAGCTGTTTCTGAACGGGATCGTGGGGATGGACATACAGGCGAAATTTCCCCAGACGTCGTTCGACTCCCGGAGCGTGGAGGAAAAGATTCGGGCGAGCCGGGTGGATCAATTCACCATGAGCCGCCAGAGCGCGTTTGAGGGGGCCGCCGCCGACACCTGGGAGGCGGAACAGAAACGGATTATCGAAGAGCACAATGCGTTCAGGGATGCGGGCATTGATGTGATTTCATACAGAGAAGACACGACAGCTCAGGACATGGACAAGGGCACCAAGGGAAGTCCCGGGGACGGGAAGGTTACACCGGTTTCAAAGCAGGAGGGATTCAGCGATGACCGGAAGGAACGGAAGAACCAGAAACAGGAGTAACGCATGTTTGACGGACTTTCCGATAAGGAAAAGGAGGTCTGGGGTAGCGTTGTGAACCGTGTGAAGGCCGAAGAGGGCGACGAGCACGCCGCGGTTCTTCGTGCGAACGACGCAGTGCGTGAGATGAGGGCCGAGCATTTTGTTTCGTATCCGAATCATTCGGGGGATGTAACCATCACCCGGTTTGGCGTGGAGGATGCGGACAAGGGGATCATGATGGCCATGAACGGCAATACCGTGGTGGAGTACTACTTCGACAGGCGGGCGCCGCATCACTGGAACGAGCAGAACGCCCAGGAGTGGTACGGCAAGCGATACGGCGGGTTTGCGTGCATGGCAGACCTGGCCGTCCGCATTGATGATGCCGACCTTCCCGAGAAGGTGAGAAAGGCAAAAGAGAACCTGGCCGCCAGCGGGAAAGTTGATCCGTTTATACGACGGCTGGCCCTGACGACCGGGAACTTCACGGTGGGAAATGGGCTGAAACTGAAGCTGACACAGGATTTTTACGACAGGTTCGGTCCCGAGTACGAGGGAAAGCCGGTCTACAAGGGACATCACGGCTTCGGCGACACCGACCATCGCCCCATGATCGGGAGGATCCTGGCGTATCAGAAGGTCGGCAACAGCCCCCATCTCTGGATTTACCTGTATGACACGGAAACCATTACCGCCATTCGGGAGAATGAGGCGCTGGGAATAGAGGATGATGATGACGTACCCTTCGGGCAGTTTTCCATTGAGGCGTATTTGATGGAAGGTGTCGACCATAAGGACGGCTACAAAGAGCCGGTGAAGCTCTATCGCAAGGGGAAGGGTATCGCGCTGGTGAACGTGGCGGGAGCGACGGGGACCAGGGTGGAGAGAATCGCAGCGAAACAGGAGGATAATTCGATGAGTACCGATACAGATAAAAAAATCAGCGAAGCCACTGTGGATGAGCTGATGGCGCACGAGAAGTTCGGCGAGGCGTTTGCCGCCCATGCCGAGAAGATGGCGGGGGAGGAGTTCAACGCGGAAAACCCGGTGGTGAACATCCTGACCAACCTGGCGAAGAATCATATGGACAGGACGAACGCACTGATCACACAGGTCAACGAGGGCATGGTGAACTATCTGAACCAGGAGGCGCTTCGAAGCAAGGTGCTGGAGTCGGCCACCGCGGAGGAGATCAGCGCAATGGCCGCCTTCGGCGAGGCGGTGAGGGCGCTCCCGGTCGATCAGATCAAGGAGCTTCCCGGCTTCGGTGACGCCGTGAGGGCCATGGGAGAGAGCGACTGGGAGAATATCCCGGCGTTTAAGGAAGCCCTTGCGGCGAAGGGGGGAGGCGATGCGGCTGGTATGCAGGCCGCTGCGATTGTCGGGGATGTAATAAAAAACATCTTCGAAGGCAAGGGGCTGGTGCTGGGAGCGGAAAGCAATTCTCCGGGGGGAGGTCAGAAGATCCAGGAAATCGCCGCCATCATGGCGAAGGCGAAGGAGGGGGCCGGTCTGGTGGACCTGCCGTCCGATGAGTTTGAAAAAGCCATATCTGCGGGGGCAGTGAACATAACGGCGAAAAAAGCGGAATAGAGAACAGATCTTTTGCCCCGGGAGGGGCTGACGCGGAAAGAGAGGGCAAAAGATGGCGACAGAAGATTTAATTAACGGCACCACGCCGACGCAGATAGATGCCACCATCCCCGAGATATGGGGATTGCGTGTCTATCATGAATTTCAGAGGCACATGCGGTGTGCCCTGCTGATGGGATCCGAAGGCTCCGACATGGCGATCATCGTCAAGCGGGAGCTGGAGAGGGGACCGGGGGACATCATCCACGTGGAGAAGCGTCTGCGGCTGGAAAGCGCCGGCGTGTCCGGCGACACCACCGTCCTCAAGGGAAACGAGGAAACGCTCCAGTTCTCCCAGGTGGATTTAACGCCTGTACTGTACCGTCACGGTGTGGGCTGGTACAAGCGGGCAAAAAAGAAATCCATCTCCGAGCTGAGGACCGAAGCGAAGATGGCCCTTGCAGAATGGGCGGCGGAGCTGGTGGACGACAGCTTTTTCGACGCCGCCATGGCGGGAAGCAATGTGCTCTTTGCGGGCAGTGCGGCGGGGTCCGGTGATCTGACCGGCGAAAGCCTGATGACCGCGGATGATATCGACCGGGCGGGAACGTATCTCAGGGACAACAAGGTTCCCCAGGTGGCGATGACCGACCGTTACGTGGCGCTCATCAGCCCGCGACAGGGGTATCATCTCGGCAAGGACGACGCCTGGATCAAGGGGAAGCGGGAAGCGGACCTTCGCGGGAAGCTGAACCCGGTATTCGCCCACTTCATCGAGCCGGATTACCTGGGTGATTACCAGGGTGTATCCGTGTTTGAGACGCACAGCGTACCGCTTGTGGATGGGGCTGTGAGCGGGCACATCCAGGGAGCACTGGTGATGGGCGCGGAGGCGTTCGCGTTCGCCGTGGGAGACGCCACCGGCGGCGGCAAGATTCCCATCAACTGGGAGGAGGAATCTTCGGATTACAACAACATCAAGGGAATCGCCGTGGAGCTGGTTTTCGAGTCCAAGCTCTTCAGGGATGAATCTCTGGTGCGGGTGTATACCGCCGGGGATCTTCCTTCGCTGGGAGGATAAACAGACCATGAAAGAGGGGGGGCGTAACGCCCCTCTTCTTCATTGAGAGGAGTTTCTGGAATTGGGAGATTTCACGGTTTTTTACTGGATCGCCGATCATGACGGGTGCGCCGCCGCCCGGTGTCTGATGCCGTCGAAATACGCGGAGACCATGGGGCAGTTCAAAAGCAGCGGCCACCAGATGCCGATTTCGAGCATGTTTGAATCCGACATCGTGACAGTTCAGCGGCGCCACTCAGACAAAGACATGAACATACTTCTGAAACTTCGGGAGAAGGGCAAGAAGATCGTGGTGGACATGGACGACGATCTGTTTCACCTGCCGCCGTCGAACCCGGCCAGCAGGATCTATACAAAGGAAAACCTGGACAGGGTGACCCGCCTGCTTCGATTCGCCGATCTGGTGACGGTATCCACGGACACCCTTGCGGGTGAAGTCCGAAAGTACAACGATAGGGTGGAGGTAGTGCCGAACGCGGTTCCCGTGGAGCCTTTGAGCTGGTGCCGATGCCGCACTCAGGCGAGCGGCAATATCCGGATAGGGTGGATGGGGAGCATTACCCACGATGAGGATCTGCGCGCCGTCTGCCAGGCAATGATGGCGGTCGCCCGGGAGAGGGAGGACGTGGAGATTGCCTTCATGGGGGGATTTCCGGGCGCGGTGATAGCCGACCTGATGGCCGATGGCCTGGTGACGAGGAACGAGGAGACCGGGAAGCTGGACGTACCGGCGGAGACGATCGCCCGGGAGCGACGCATTTTCCTGATCCGCGGCGTGCCGGTATACCAGTTTTACGACAACCTGGTATCCGCCGGGTTTCACATCGGCCTGGCGCCCCTGGCGGACAACGCCTTCAATCGGTCGAAATCGAATATCAAGTACCTGGAATATACGGCGATCGCCGGGGTACCCACCATCGCGTCGGACGTGCTGCCCTACGGGAGCACCATCGAGGACGGGGTGGACGGCGTGCTTGTGAGAAAGATGCGGGTGGCCGATTGGAAGCGGGCGATCCTGCGCCTGGTTGACGATGAAAAGCTTCGCATCTCGCTGTGGCAGAACGCCTACCGGAAGGTGGCGACGGAATATAACATTTCCCTGACTGTCCGGCGATGGAAGGAGGTTTATGCAGAGCTCCTTGAAGGTTGACATCCTGATTCCCGTGCATAACGCCCTGGGGCATTTTTGGCAGATGATGACGTCGCTGAATCGCCATACCGAACGGAAGCGGTATCGGCTGATCATCGTGGAGGATGCGTGCAACCTGGAGACGAAACGGTTTATCGCCGGGATCAGGCCGGACGTGATGATCGCGCACCCGAAGCAGCAGTGGTACACGAGGGCGGTGAACAGCGGACTGGATAGAACGGAGCATGACATCATTGCGGTGCTGAACACCGATATCGAGCTGTGCGAGGGGTGGCTGGACGGTCTGCTGCGGTATTTCGACGACAAACTGGTGATGTTGGCCGGCAGCGATCATCAGCCGAATCGGGTCGATCCGACGTATCCGAGACCGCCGGACTACCTGACCGGGCACTGCTGGCTGGTCAGACGACGATTTTTGGAAGAGCACGGAACGCTGGACGAAAACCACGCCCATATCGACAGCGATCGACACTTCAGCTATCGGGTGTGCGAGCGGGGGTTTGTGGTCGCCCGGGACCATGCACTCCCCATCATTCACGGAAAGGGGCCGAGCTGGGGGAGGAATCTCCGGGCGCTGCCGAGAAACGACAGCCTTCCGAAGCCGAACAACCGAAAACTGAAACCTGTCGGGAGATAGACAATGACGAAAAGAAAATCCAATGGGAAGAGGATTTTATTTGCAGGGGTGAACCTACTGGGCGACGGCCTCTGTACGACCCAGGTTGTGAGGCATGTCCGGGTAAATCATCCGGACTGGCAGATCACCTACGTGGCCCAGAACGAGCCGATCAGCCAGTTTTTGGATGGAAATCCGCACATCGACCGGGTGATCTACGAAAGCGACCGGGACAAGATCAGGAGCATGCGGGGATGGGGCAACTTCACCCGGAAGCACCTGTTTAACGTGAACCATGCGTTCCGCGTGGGGACGTCGCGGGGGCTTCACATGACCCAGGCATACGGTGAGGTATACGGCGTTGATATCTCGTCGCGTCGGCCGGTGCTCCTGGTGACCGACGAGGAGCGGGAGAAGGCCCGGGAATATCTGCCGGACGGGCCGTATGTCTGCATTTCGTCTCACTCCTGGTCGTCGAGCGTTGACATCCCCGAGGATCGGGCGGGAAACAAGCTGTGGGGCGTCTCGAAGTGGCGGCGGCTGTTTCCGATGATACGGGAGACGGGATATGCCGTGGTGAGTCTCGGATCCAACGCTGATCCGAAGTACGACATGCCCGGGATAATCGAGCTGCACGGCCTTCCCATCAAACAGGTGGCGGCCATCCTGGAGGCGGCGGACGGATTTGTGACCATCGACAACGGATTGGCGCACCTGGGAGCGGCGGTGAACGCGAAAATGGTGGAGATTTATCCGGAATGTCTGCCGGAAGAGTGGGTGAAACCGCACACTGATTACGTTCGGATAGTGCGGGGATACCCCCCGGCGATATCGCCCCTGTCCGTTATGGGGGCGCTGGAGGAGTTAATCAGTGAAGTTCAGCGATGTAATAGCGGAGGTCAGGCGGCGCATTGACGACGAGCCAGACAGCACGCCGAATGATTTCCGCCTCAACTACACGGACGACCAGATCAAGAGCCTCATCAAGAACGCCATACCGGAGCTCACGGTTTTCAGGGAGCAGTGGGGGCGAACGATCCGAGAGGACCAGTTCATGCCCTGGCGTCCGCCTGATTCCGACGACCTGGGAATCAACCCTCTGCTGTACCAGGATTACGACAATGTGACGATCGACGATATTCTTTCCCTGGACGACCCGGCGGCATCCGGATACATCGTGACGTCCCCGGAGTACACGGCGATTTCGGCGGCGGAGGCGGCGGATCTCCGGGATCACGACTTCAACTACCGGCGCAACATCTATTACAGGACAAAGAACGCCGGGTATATTTCTCTGTCCGATTACACCGGGGCGGTGCATGGGGAGACCGACGGCGGGTTTTACGCCCGGCGGATCGTGAGTGGGATCGTGTCCGTGAAGGTTGACCTGACGCTGGAGGACGTGACGGCGGGGCAATCGGTGGCGGTGGACATCTCCCTGGACGGCGGAAGCACCTGGGTTTCCAAGGATCTGGACGTGGCGGAAGGGACGGAGATCGACGTGCTGGACTATCCTTCCAGCTCTCTGACGGTGAAACTGACCCTGGGAAGCTCCACCGGGACGTCGCCCGTGGTCCACGACATGAGCGTGGTGATCTGGCAGGCCGACGACCTGGAGAAAAACATCATTCACGTGGTGAAGCTGGCCCACGCCCTCCACCTGCAACGGATGTGGGACCGGGCGAGCGGCAAGGGGAACACGGACCTGGCCGACCGCCTCTATTACCGGTTTGAGCAGATCAAACGGGAGGTGGCGGGCGTGTTTGAGGACGGCGCCCGGCGGCCTGAGACGGTGGGGCCCCAGGTGCACCGGGGGCGGCAGAACAAATACAACAGAAGCTATTTCGGGAGATAGGCGTGAATCCGGACAATATCGCCAATTCCATCAAAGCGTTCCTGGAGGGGCGGGAGTATCTTTCCGACTACACGGTATACCGGGGAGTGCCGGAAGATGAGGCGCTTTCCGTGACCCGCTGCCTGTGGGTGGAGGATGTGCGGGTGAACGCCGACGGGGTGAAAACCCACGTGTTCGGCAACCCAACGGAATCCTTTGACGTGGTGGTGACGGGCGTCATCGAACAGAGCGATTATCAGGTGTGGGATTACGCTCCCCGGGGCGCATTGGCCGACAATCTGCTCCGGGATATGGGCCCCGGAATAAAACTGCCGTATATCAGCGGGGACGTGACGACCGGGAGGGAGATGGACGTCACCGCCATGATTGTGACCTTTCCCAGACGGGAGGAAGTCCGAATAGAGATGACCATCGAGTAGGCCCGGTCGGGAGAGGGGGCACGAGAGATGCAAAGGAGATAATACATGGGTTCGCTACTTTCAAAACAGGAATTTGAGGGCTTCACCGCCGAACGGGTGGTGGTGGTAGCCGCGTCATATACCGGGTCCGAAAATCTTTCCACCGATTTCACCAACGCAAAGGCGGAGCTGGACAAGCTCTTCAACGATCGCTGGTTCGACCTGGCGTGTGACACGGCGGATCAGCTTGCCTACACCATCCAGGACGAGGGGGGCGCAGAGGATTTCATTACCACCTATGGCGCCATCGACGACCGCATTGTGCCGTTCGTAACGCGGCAGAAAAACGGCGTCGGCGAGTTTGTGAAGGTGCCCGAAAGCGAGTACACCGTGAACCGGACTGCGGGGACAATCACCTTTTCCGCCGAGCAGGGGGCGACGGACGTGATCAGGGCGACGGTCTGCGGAAATATCAAAACCGCCAACAACTTTGACGGGGGCGGCTCCATCAACATCACCCAGAACAAGAGCTTTATCCTGGGCACGGAAACCGAGGCGTACAAGTGGACCCGGGACGAGGGGGCCGACCCGAACTTTTCGTTCGATGTGATCGTGGACGTATCCGCCAAGCACAACCTGTTCCCCGGAGAGCAGGCGCTCAAGATGATCTACGGCGACGACTGGACCGAAGCGGCGGCGGCAGCTTCCGGGAACGTGTTTTCCGATCGCATGACCTGGAACCAGCTCATCAAGAACGCCGACCCGTTCTTCTGCTGTTGGGTAATGGTGAGAACGGACACCAGCACGGGAGAAGTGGCCGCCATCGGCGAATTTTACCACGGGTGCGAGATGGACGAGCTGCCGGCGACCAAGGGCATCGGGGACCGGGACGCCCCGGCCACCGTGACGTTCAAGGGGCTGGCGAAGGGCGTCTATCACTTCGGGGGCGTGCATTCGTAACGGCTGTGTGTGAAACCGGGGGCGGTGGTGAAAACCCGCCCCTGTTTTTTTGAAAGGAGAGATATATGGGAAAAACCGGCGATCAGATTAACAGGGTTGCCACTCAGAGGGAGGGGCTGACCCTGACGATAGGTGACAAGACCTTTGATTTGTATTACGACTTCGAGATGCCGGAAACGGTGATCGAAGAGGCGCACAAATACGCCGAAAAGATGACCGAAGAGACAGAGAAAAACGCGACCGACCCCACGGACGGGGATGAAAAGGACCGTCTCTACACCAATCATCTGTACCGGTATCTGGCGGCGGTCGGGTTCCGGGACAAGGACGGGAACCGCGTGTGGGAACGCCCGGAGGACATCAACATGGGGCTCAGGTTCAGCAAGATCAGCACGTTCATCTTGCGGAAGGTGTTGGGGTTGAGCTTTACCGCGGCGGAAGCAAAAAAATAGCCGCCCTCCCCATATTGAAAATCGCCTACAACATGGCGGGTGAGCTGGGGGGGGCGCTTGAAATCATCAGGTGTTTTCACGGTCTCTGGTACGGGCGTGACTGCACGCCGGTATTGACCGCCCGGTGGGCCCTGGTACTCGGGTATTACCGGAAAATGCAGAAAAAGCCGGAAATCTCTGAAAAGGGGTTCTGCGTGGATCATGCCATGATTCGGGAGGACGGAAAGATTATGTACGAGGAAGTTTCCGATGTGTTCGGCGATCCGGATATCCCAAAAATCATAGCACGACTATTCGGGTATGAATGATGTTTACGATAGAGGTGGGGGGAGCCGAACATCTGGATCGGATCGCCGCGAAGATCGAGGCGCTTCCGCACATGACCTATCAGAAGGTGTGTGAGCGTTCCGACGAGATATTCGGGGACATAAGGGAAAAGATGCCGGTATTGACCGGGAACCTCCAGAAATCGGTGACCATCGAGAAAAACCCGGTGACCAGGACCGTAACCATTCGACTTCCCCGGGTCGGCGTGTATAACAATCATCGGGATTACCGCACGACGAAATATTTTACGCGCTGGGGAAACACGCACCGGAGCGTGAGAGAACATAACCCGCCGGAAAAATCCCGGACGAAGAAGATGGGTCTTGCCGTGAAGGCGAATCCAAACGCCGTGAGTGAGGCGAACAAGGACGTATTTCGCAACGCCCTGCGGGATCAGGGGTTTCGCAACATCAAGAGGACCAAAAACGGCTACCGCGCCACGCCGCCGGACAGCTGGCCGTTTTTGAGAGGCGCGGGACGATTGAGATGAGTCAGGACACCGCCAACATACGATTTCAGGTAAGCGGCCAGGCCCAGCTTGCCCAGATATCGAAGGAGCTCAGGCGCCAGACCATACTCCTCAAGCAGATCCGCGCCCAGGGCCGGACGATGATGCAGCCGATGGCCAAGGAGATGAAAACGGCCCGGACGGCATCCCAGCAGCTCAACACCTCCCTTGTCGCCACACAGAAAGGCGTTCGCTCCGTCGGCGTTGCCAGCCGAACCGCATCCACCGCCACCAAAAATATCATCACGCAGGAAACCCTCACCACCATGGGGCGGTTTTCCTCTGAGGTCCGGGGCGGCATTGACAGCCTGAACGTCGCCCGATCTCAGGCATACATGGCCTCCCGGGATTTTGCCCTTCTTTCCCGCACCATTGCTGAACAACCGATTCGCTCCCTCAAGCTATTCGCCAACACCACCGCCCTTGCGAGGATGGGCATAACCCGGACGGCACTGGCCACCGCCGCCCTTCGGGAGGCGTTGAGTTTTGTGGCAGCGTCCCGGTTCGGCGTGATCGCCGCCGGATTTGCCGGAATCGCCGCCGCCGGGATGGCGATCCGTGAGACCGTTGAAGCGTTTCGGGAGCTGGATGAGCAGGTGCGGCGGGTGATGAGCACCATGGTGTTTGACACAGAGGTGATGACGTCGTATGCGAAGGTGCAGCGCGAGATCGCCCACGAGATGATTTCTTTCGGGAAATCCGCGGAAGATGTGGGGACGGTATTCTGGGAGCTGAAATCCGCCGGGCTTTCCGCCGCCGATGCAACGAATCTTCTTGATACCAACCTGAAACTCCTCTACACCGAAGTGGACGACATTAGCACGCTCACCCGCATGACCGCGGGCATCTGGAGAAGCTACCGCGAGGAGCTGATGGCGACACGGGACGCCACGGAAGCCGCCGCATACATGGGGGATATCCTTGCCTACGCCATGAACCAGTCTCAGGTTGACGCCGATTCTCTGACCCAGGGATTCAAGCACTCCACGTCTGCGGCGCTGGCCGCCGGTATCGCCTTTGAGGACCTGACGGCCATGCTCATGGTGCTGAATAACGAGATGATCATGGGCGGCATGGCCGGGCGGGGCGTGAGAGTGAGTATGAGCCAGCTTGTGCAGGACATGGAATTTCTCGCCGATCGATTCGACCTGGTATATGACAAGTCCCGCCCCCTGGGGGAGCAGATCATCCCAATCCTGGGCCAGCTCCATGAGACGATCGGTGATGATGCGATGGCCATGGAGGAGTTCGGGCTGTTCATGGAGAAATTCGGACTCCGCGGCGCGCCTTCCATCATGGCCCTGGTGCGGGAGTTCGATCAGCTCAACGAACACATGGACGCCATGAAAACCGGGGAGATCGAGGGATCCCTGGACGCGATTGCGAAAACGAACATGGAGGCCTTCAACGCCCAGTGGGAGCGGTTCAAGAATACTGCGAAGATATCGGCGGCGTATCTTTCCGACGATCTAATGCAGGGGCTCAAGATTGTGTTTGAAGGCATCAGTGACATCGCGGAGGTGTTGACGGCGCCCCTGCCCGAGAGCGGGATTGTTAAGTTCTTTGCGGATGCGGCTGAGGTGGGCAGGATGTTCGGAAAGCTGTTCGGGCCTTCCACGACGCTCGGAATGATGGGGAAGAGCCGGGGGCTTGTGGAGATGATATTCGGCAAGGAGAGCGATGAGATTTGGGCTGATTTCAAGTCTCTGTTTGGGTTGATCCAGAAGGAATCGAAAGACACCGCTGAGTATATCAGGGAGGTCTCGGAGGAGACGGCAAGCCTGGGGGTCGGTATCGGGTCGGGCGATTTCGGCGGCCGCGGGCGGACCGGAGACGCATATATGGCGGCGAAAACCACCCTTGAGGATATGCTGACCATCTATGAGCGGTATAACGTCATGGTGGCCGACGGAAGGGAGGACTGGGAGCTGATAACCCGATACATGGAGCAGGTGCAGGAAGACATAAAGGCCACCGAGACGGTGATGAAGGGAATCGACAGGTCCACGGAGGAGGGGATAGACGCCTGGGACGAACAGATGGACGCGCTGATCGGCTACAAGAAGGAGTACGCCGATCTTTCGGAGATGATCAGCGAGAGAGGGGAGAAGGAGCGGAAAATCGCAGAAGAGCTGAAGGCCGATTATGCCAATCTGAAAACTGAGATGGCGGACTTCGCCCTCGAAACGGGGAAGATCGACAGCGGCGCATACCTGGCGTTTTTGAAGGAATCCCGGGACGCTGTTGTGGGAACAATGGCCGATATTGGAGACCGCGAGAGCAGCGAGTTTTATGATGCGGTGCGGCAATGGATGGACCTGGAAAGGGAGATATACCGCACCACCCAGGATATTACCGAAGAGAAGCAGAAGCAGCTTGAGGAACAGAAAAAACTCAACGCAGAGGCCGCCGAGACCATGGCCACGTTCGTCATGAAGGGGGGCGATCTGGACGAAGGGTCGCTGCGCCGCCGTATCAGTTATTTAACAACGGAGAAATACCGGGTCGAAAACGAGAGCCCCGAAGCCCAGGTGGAGATCATCAAAAGCCTCATCGAAGCCTATACGGAGCTGGGTGAGGTGACCGGGACCGATTACTTCAAGCCGGCGCTGCTGAGGGAGCTGAACGAGGAGCTGCGAAAGACCAAGGAGGAGGACACCGCCATTGTTTCCGAGCTCAGGACCGTCGGGGAGATGATGAGCAGCGTATTCGGGGAAACCGGCACCATCACAACGGCGAAGAACAATCTTGCCGGAATGAAAACCCCCCTGGATGAGATAGCCAATACGATTGAGGGGGGGGTGAAAGGAGGCATGGAGGGCGTCAATGCTCAGGCGGTCGCATTCAGGAACAATCTCATCGCCGTGAACGAAGAAGTAGAAAAAATCAAGAAAAACCTGTTGTCTATCAAAATACCGAGCGTAAGCACGGGGCAAGGGGGGGATTCCGGTTCCGTACAGGAGGCGCTGATGATGGGGGAGTAGATGGTTGACCGGGGGGAGCTGGAAGAATATCTGTGGGGCCTGATTGAAAGGAGAAAGGCTGTTGCCCGGGAGAGGGAGCGGATTTTTGCCGAGTATAATCGCACCGTATATGACGGGATGGAGATACCGAACGGCTGTATGCACGCCCCGAAGCCGCCCGGGCCCTGGTACATCGAGCAGATGAACGGCGCCCTGGAGGTGCGGTTTGACGTGCCGGACGGCTGGGTGGAGGACAACGATTCCAGGGCGTTCTTCGTGACCGATGACGGTTTGGAGCCGGTGGAGGTCTTTTTCAACGACGAGCGTTCGGAATTTCCGGGCGCGCTGACCGACATGCTGCTGGAGCATACCTGGTCTGAAATCCGCGTGACCGACGATTACGCCGCCCTGGTGACCGACGCGGTGCTGGCCGAGAGCGAACCCCCCGGCATGGCGACGGTGGTGATGACGGTGAAGTGGGAGAGGATCTGACATGCTGTATGCGAATGAAGATATCAAATCAGGCACCTACATCGCCCGGCCGGGTGCGGCGGAAGGGGACCGGATATGCTTCGTGACGGCTCCGCTCTGGGAGGATCGGCATCTGCATGTGCTCAGGATCGGTTCGAAATTCGAGACGGTGGGGGGCGGCGTTCATCGGCAGTCGTATTCTCGGTCTGCGATCGGGCTTCCGATAACGCTCGCGGGAAACGAAACCGACGGGTTGATCTGGGCGACAGGCGTGGAGGCGCTGCGGGAGCTCTTTTCAGAGGGGATCGTGATGGAGTTTTCCGAGGACGACGGTGCAACCACGTATTCCGTGGAGGCGGACTATTCCGTCGATCCGCTGGACATGCGGTACACGGACACCTACAAAAAACGGATGTGCTACGGCACGATACATATGGTGAGGGTATAGGGCATGAGTCTGAACGTAAAGTGGAAGCACGCCGCGGTGGAATCCGGCGGGTCCTCGTGCGGCGGGGCGATTACCAACAATGACATCCGGACGGGGGTCGCGCAGAATCTTTTCCCCGACATCGACGAGGACACCCGCATCGACGGCTGGGAGCTGTATCGAAAGGCGTTCTGCCGGCCGGAGGGCGCGGATCCCTTCGCCAACGGGTGGGTGTATCAGAACCGGATATCGGAAGGGGATGATTATTTCCTGACGCACATCGGCACCGCACAGGACACACAACTGGAGGCGAGCGCCTATTCCGAGTGGGCCGGCGCCGGGGAGCTGGCGGCTTCCGCGAACGTGGGGGCGTCGTCCTTTATCGCGGAGTTCGAGGCGGCGAACACCATCTTTGACGCATCCATGATGTTCCTGCACAACCGGGAAAACGGGAAGTACGAAAGGCTGGTCCTGGCGGAAAGCGGCGGGGTGGCCTGGGACGACACGGAAGCGACCCTGACCGCCGCCAGCGCCGTGACTCAGTACGCCTATCCGGTTAAGACGAGGGCGGGCATGACAGGCACCGAGACCGAGACCTTCAGCCTGGACGGAACGTACCTGACCTTTCGGGTGGACGGGGCATACACCTTTACGGTGTCCTTTACGTCGGCCCACACCACAGCAAGCCTGGTGGCGGCGGCCATCAACGGGGCGGCAAGCGGCGTGACCGGGTGCGAGATCACGGCGGGCGACGACGCGGGGAGGGTGGTGATCACCCACGATCTGTACTACAAGCATCATACCTTCCAGATCATCGCGGGCGACGCCGTGAGCGAGCTGGGGTTCGATACCGATATTCATACCGGGAGCGACGGGACGGTTGTGGCCTGCGGCGTGCCCGTGGGAACGCTGGAGGCTGAGGTCTCGGGCGTCACCATGACCGTGGCGGCGAGCGGCGGGAGCTTCAACAATTCATTGTACCCGATACTGGGCGATCCGAACGGCGCGGGCACGGTGGGCGATTCTTGGACGGTGACATTTACGTCGAGCACGGAAATCTCCATTTCCGGGGCGCTCTGTGGTGTGGTCTATACCGGGCCGATTACCAATAACATTGCCCCGGCGCACTGGGGCGGCGTGTACTTCATCATTCCAAAGGAAGGGTGGACGGGGAGCTTCGCAACAGGCGACACCCTGATATTTGACACCGCCGGCAGATACGCCGGCGTATGGGTGAAAAACATCGGCCCGGCGGCGTGCGGCCGCCAGTCGCCGAATCGATTCGGGTTGAAGGCGGTATGGGATTATTAGACCTGAAGCTCTATTTTACCGTCGATGTAAACGATCCCGAGTACGCCGAGAAGCTGAACGCCTGGCTGAACGAACTGAAGGCCCTGGGGATTTCGCCCGACGGGGCGGTGAAGGATTCCAGGGGGTTGTGGGTGGTCACCGTCCCCGAGAACCCTCAAAAAAAGAGCAACCCGGGGCCGTATGTGATCACCGTGGAAAAGCCGCGGATTGATCCGGGGCTTTATGTTATCACCCTTGACAGCGACGACGAAAAGACGTTGGGAGAAGGAACCCTGACTGAATTTGAAAGCGCCTGGGCCAAGGTGTACGGCGGCGGTGGCGGGGGAGAAAGCGGCGGCGGCACGCCGACGATGGGATACGGCGGAGAAGAAGCAAATGCGGACAAGATCAGCGTGTCGTCGGGGGATGATACCAAAACATTACCGCTGGATGGGAACGACAGTACCTACTGGAAATCCTTGGGGCTTGAGTCGTGGACGACGGTGAGTGCGGAGTGGAGATATCATTTCTCCGGGCCAGTGACGATCACACGCATAGAGTTTTTGCCGGTTTTTGAGACACATAGCTATGTAAAAACTTTTTATATTTTCTGTGATGGTATGGAAGTTTATAGCGGCACGCACCCGGATGACAACAGTCTGGTGGTGGCGAATATTTCCGGGCATACCGGCAATATATGGACGATCCATATAGAGAGAAATTACTTTTCGTCTCCTAACAATATATTTACCAAGATCGGCGAAATACGGATGTACACATAGATGGGAAGCGTGATTTTTCAGGAAAATTTTATCGGGTCGGACATCGGCCTGGCGCATGAGATCTCCGACACCGGGGCGACATACGTATTTTCCGGGGGGTCCGGCCTGATAGCGATCGAGAACGATGTCGGGAACGCCGGGATGCTGGACTCGAAGAAAAAACTCCCCGCATCCTGGAAGATCACCATCGACATGATCCCCACCGAAACCGTGGGCGTGATGGGGGCGGTGGTGGCCGGGAGTGAACAGCCGGGCCTCATGACGCTGGCCGAGTTTCGGGAAAACCGCCGGGTGTGGGCGTGGCGCTGCGGATGGGACGCGGTGCATCTGTGCGTGAGAGACACGTCCGGAGACGTATACGCCTGGAGCCCCGCCGGGGCCTGGACGACGGACACGGTGCCCTTTTCCGCCAGCGGATTTACCCAGGCAGGAATGTTCCGGCTGGTGATGAGAAAGGACGGCGACCGGAAGGTGACGCTGACGCTGTTTGATGACGGTGGCGGCACCCTGATCGAGACGGATCCCATCGAGCCGTACCGGGCGAACGTCCACGAGGACACCTGGTTTGTGGCGGGGTATCCCTTCACCGACGAGCCGTTCTCCACAGGCTACGGGTTTGACGGGACGCAGATTGAGCCGATATTTTGGTGCGTGGATAATGAGTGGCAACAATCGAGTAATGTTTTTTCCCTGGATGATAAATTTATTTTTGATAGTGGCGGTGCCGAGATGAAGGGACGGGTTTGGTCTGATCGAGCACTAAGACTTTCTGGTGATTTTGACGTTCAGATTGATTTTAATTGCTCAACATTGAATGCCGGCACCGGTGCCGTGCGAGCAATAATGTTTTATCTCATATCAGTGAATGATGGTCGTTTGACTGCAAACAATTCGGTTATTATTACGCTTCAAAAATCATCATCGATTCACAGATACTATTTTGTAGTATATGTCGGTGGGTCGTTAGCCGGAGATGAAATAGTAAACACTTCAGACACATCGGGGAAATTACGAATTATTCGGGATGAGGGGACATTTAAGGGATTTTACTGGAATGGGTCATCATGGGTGCAGATTGGAAATGATATCTCAGGATTTAACAATGATGTTGTTTTCATGCTCAGATGCGATTCAAACGCCGCCAGTAATGTATACGAGATCGATAATCTGAAAATCAACTCAGGCACCATCAAGCTGATCAACCGGTCGTGCATCTACGACATGATCTGGGGGCGGACGGTGGTGGAGAGCGCGCCGGCGCTGGAGCTGGTCAACCGCCTGGTGGGGCCCGGCGGCCAGCAGACGCGGCACGAGGGGGGCGATTCCCTGCTGCTGGAGAACGCCATCCGTTCCCGGGCGTCGGCGGACCTGGAGCTTATCAACGACATCGGCGTCAGGTACGACAGCGCGGATCTGCTCCTGGTCAACTCCATCGGCGAAGATACAGAGACGTACACCGCCGACGGGTTCATCTACATCAGCGGCACTACTTACCCCGTAACCGACGGCACGGTGACCGTGGGGGGCGAGACCTATGACGTCATTGATTCGGCGGTGACCATCGACGGCGTGACGTATGCGGTGAGGACGTTCTTCGTGATCATTGACGGGGAGGACTGGACCGACGCCGTGGACTCGGTGGAGCTGACCGAGGCTTCCGACACGGCGCCCAACAGTGTCCGTCTTTCCATTGTTGACGAATATCGGCTGGCGATGGGGCGGATGCGGACCCGGGCGGACAGCGATTTCAGTCAGCCGCGGATCGCCGTGTATATCGATGGCGACCTCTACGACACCTATTTCTGGGACAACGACAACCTCTCGGAGCGCTCCCGGGAGACGACGGGGCGGATCTGGGGGCGGAACCGGGCGGCGCTGCTCTATTATCCCTATGCGTCGAAGATCACGCGGGTCTGGAACGCCGTGACCACCAGATATGCGGTCATCAATGAACTGTGCGATGCGTGCGGTCTTTCTCTGGACTACCGGGTGCCGGACTTTGCGATCCTGGCCGGCGCCCTGGAGGTGGAAAACGAGTATCCGTTGGATGTGATCAAGACGCTCTGTGAAGTGGACGGGTGCTACGCCCGGAGCGGCGGCGGGGACGTCCTGGTGATAAAGGACATGCTGTATATCGAGGAATAGATGGCGAGATACGACGAAAAGGCCGATATCATCCTTCTTGATCAGAAGGTGACCCAGCCGGTGGGGGACAACCGGGTGCGGGTTGAGGACGACGATCGCGGGGTGATCAGCGACGGGAGGCCGCAGATCACGCTGTTTTCCAACAGGAGCAACCTGGACAGCAACGGCGTGGACGCGACCAGGGTGTGGGCCGAGTGCCGGTACGCCTCGGGGGATCGGATATCACCCACCAGCAGGCGGGAGACGGTGACGCCCTACTGGCCCGTCAACGAGATAACGGTGTCCGCGTGGATACTGGAGGACCCCGGAACGCCGCCCCGGGTGTACGTGAAGATCGGCGACGACGAGCTGGGCGACGAGATCCCTGTGGCGTTCTGGGAGGGGAGGAAAATCACCACCGCCGTCGATATGGAGTACGTCGAGCATATCGTGGTGTACGAGGGAACGGAGACGGTGAGCTTTTCCGTGGACCAGCTTGCGGACATCGCGCCGACGGAGGTGCCGGTGGTAAACGGCGTTGCCGAGACGACACTGACCGCCCAGGCGTCCGGCGGCGGGCTTGCCACCGTGACCGGGAACCTGATGGGGGTGGACGATGATCTCGTGATCACCATCAACGACGCGACCGTGGGGGCGATCACCGCGGAAGCAAACCCCGGCAACATCGACATGAATGAGACGTCGCAGATTATTGCCCGGGTGACGGGCCCGGACGATCTCCCGGTTCCGGACGGTAAGAATGTCTATTTCAGCTTTTACCCGGGGGCCGATGTGATCGGAGTCCTCTCCGCGGCCAGCGCCCAGACCCAGACGGACACCATAGAGAACGAGGAAAACTGGAGCGCCAACGACATCACCGTCAACACCTATTACCCGATCACGGAGCTGATATCCGTGCGGACCACCAAGGATGAGAGCGGTTACAACTTCGCGGATGGGGCGACGGTGGACGGCAATACGATCATCCTGGATGAGCCGCTGTGGGCTTTGGGGGACGACGGCGAGCAGGTGGCGCTCTCGAAGATGCTCTGTTATGTGACCTATGCGACCGGGGGGATCGCCACGGTGGAGTTTGACCCGTCGAAGCAGGGGGAGGCCGTGGTGGTATGCCGGGCGGGGCAGGAGTCCTGCGTCTGTTCGGTGGTCGTCGGGACGGACGGGACCGGCGTGAAGGGGACGTCCGCCGGCGGCGGATCCGGGAGCGACGACGAGGGCGCTGAGGCGGGGCTGGGCGAGTGGCGGGAGACGTTGATTGGGCCCGGGGAGTTTACCTGGACGCCGACGGAGAAGAAGCGCGTGATATCGAACCTGCTCCAGAAGCCGAACGACGGCGAGGAGCTGGAATACGAAATAGTGAAGAGCGATCATCTTTCCATCCGGGTGGATCCGATCAGCGGCATGTATTACGCGACGGTCTACGGAAAAACCATCGTCACCGGCGAGACGCAATACGGCATTGCCGAGCCCTTTGGCGGGAAGATCCTGGTGCAGAAAAAGGTGGAGGGAGAGGGTGAAACCACCTTTCCGCCGCTGCCCGGTTGCAGCGTGATCATCGCGTGGGAGCAGTGGGGTGAAATGCCTGGATGGAAAGATGATCCGGATGCAGTGGAAATATGTCCGAAAACCGATACCGACGGCATTACGAGGTTTACAAACGGGCGGGTGGGAACCCATGAAGTTCTGGTGACCGACAGGGACGGTACACAGTACGAGCCTCAGAGCATCAGCATCAGCGAGTATGACGTCCTGACCGGGGAGATTCCGCTCGCCCAGAAATTTTATGTGGCGAAGGCGCGGGCGTCATATCTTGATTATGACATCCAGGGGGTGCCGGTGACGTATCACGGGATTATCCGCTGGCGTATCAAGCGGGAAGGGGCGTTGTTTTAACGATGGCAATATCCGTTGAAGTGGTCCTGGGCGACGGCACCAGGAGGATGCACTCGATTACCGACGCGCTGATTGCGAACGAGGACGTGGCGTTTCGCCGGGGGCTGGCGGAGCTGCGTTCCCAGTGGTATGTGGCGGTCACCCGGACGCTGGAGGTGCCCTTTGCGGCGGCGGACACGGAAGGGGACGCGGTGGAGATCAACAACCCCCGGATAGGCGTGACGGCGAACGGGGTGATCAGGCGGGTGACGAAAACCATCACGCAATCGTCCCGGACCATGACCGTTGATGTGGAGAGCTCCCGGAGGTTTGAGTGATGCGGGTGAGAGATGTCCGGCACATTGCCCGGCAGGAACAGTATGATCAGTATGACACCGGTGAGGTCCTGAGCGTGGATGCGGACGGGAGAATCCTTGTACGGAAGCGCAGCGGTCTGGAGGTGACGGTGGTGAACGCGTCGGGGGAGGCGCTGTTTGCCGGTATGAACGTGCGGCTGGTGAAGGAACACAGGGACGGGAGGTGGTCCATCGTGGGGAGGACAGATCGGAGAACGGCCGAGACGGTGGTGCGACATGGATAACGGGGGGGCAACATATGAACGGTGATACGCTGACGGCCCGGGTGGGCCGGGTGGAGGACTGCGTGGATCGGATATCCGCGGATGTGAGCGAGATGCGGGGGCGTCAGGAGGAGCGGGACGCCGCCACGGAGCGACGTCTCAACACCCTTGAACAGGGAATGGAGCGGGGTTTCGGCAAGCTGTTTGATAAGATCGATGAGATGAGAAAAGATTTTTCCGATTACAGGGAGCAGCGGGCAGGGCTGAACGGCAAGCAGGATACAACGCTCGCCGTTTTGAAAGACAGGATTTCCCTTCGGTCCACCCTGATTATCGCCGTTGCCGCCGCGTCGCCCGGTCTTGTGTCCGCCGTGATACTGCTGATACAAACTTTTGGAGACAAGTAACATGCACGAATTGCTGGACGAAAGCCGGTGGCCGCATATCTATGTGTATGAGATTGCATGCCGGTGCGACAACGAGCTGTGCCCCTACAAGACCCGGGAGCAGATCATCAACGTGATTGATCCGCGCGTCCTGGACTTCTATGAACGACTGCGGGCGCATCTGGGGGGACGGCCGCTTTCCATCAACAGCGCCATACGGTGCAGCCCACACAATCATGCGGTGGGGGGCGTGCGGTATTCGCCTCATATGGTGTGGAAGCTGGGAACAAAGGACGGAAAGAAGCAGGCGTATGCCATCGATGTTTCCATCATCGGACATTTCTCTTCGCCCCGCCAGATGCGGGACGAGGCGCGCACGCTGGATCCGGACGTCCGCATCGGGTGGAAGAAATACAACACCTTCTGCCACTTCGATTTCGCCTTCAATCACCCGTATATGGTGCATGAGGAGATGCGGCGTAACTGGGTGAGGGGAGGGGAATGGTAGCTGAAAAAAGCGGGGTGAGGCAGCGGTAGCCTGACGGTCTCATGAGCCGTAATGCGGCGGTTCAAATCCGCCCCCCGCAACCAGATAAATACCCCGGCGAATATGCCGGGTTTTTTTGTGAAAACATGGAGGACGATATGTTGAAGAATCTTGTGGGATCGATACTGAGGACCCTGGCCGGCCTGGCCGTGCTGGGGCTGGTAACGGCGTGGCTGCCCGGGTGGACGTTCATCGACTACCTGGTGGCTGCGGTGGCCGTGTGCGCCGCTGGGGCCGCGGATTTCTACCTGGACCGGGAGCCCCGGGATGTCATTACATTGTACTACGCGGTGAAGCGGGCTGTGACCGTCGTCGTGTTCGGTGGGTTCATCCTGGGATTTTTATATGCGCTGATGGCGCACGCCGGGTGGAGCCTGTGGTGCTACTTCATGATACTGATCGCCGTGGCATGTGTGGGGGCGGTTGATTTCTTTTTATGGTGGCTGCCGGAGAAATACGGGGGAGATGAATGAAAAAGGTCTGGAAGGCGATAGGGGGGCGGAAATTTCTCGCCCTCCTGCTGGCCTGCGGGGTGTATCTGTATACGAGGGAGTTTGCCTGGAGCCTGACCGCCGTTTTCGGTTTCTATATGTTCGCAAACGTATTGACGAAATACCCTGCCGTGCTGGAAAAGGTGTTGGGGAAAATGATGGGGGCGTCCGGTGACGAATGACGAGATGAGAAGGCGGCTGGCCATGGCGGAGCGCGCACTGCATGATCTCGGGTATGGGCGGTGCATTCACTGCGGCGGATGGGAGAAACGGCACGATCTGGACTACACCAGGGACCCCATGCCGACATGCCGGAGGTGTCTTGTCGTGAAGTTTAAGCGGGCATCGTAACGGTGGAGGTAACATATGAAAGGATGGATTGCGTGGATCGTCGTCGGGGTTGTGCTGACGGTGGGCATCGCTGTTGCCGGCTTTTTTCTGTTTCGGCGGGATCTGTCGAGACCTGAAATCCCCGGTCATACCGTCTACAACGTGATCGACGACGCATTTTATGAACATTATCAACCCCCGGAGGCGGGACATGAGGACGATTATATCAACCATCTTGTTGATGAGCTGTATCGTGACAGCGGCGTGTATGCCGGTGATGGAATACGTTGACTATGACGTGATGGCGGGAGACCTGACGCGCCATTATGTAGAAACGGCGAACAGCGATTATATCGGTCCGGAGTACGTGGCGGACGGCGTGCTGACGGAAGAAGGGAAGGCGGCGCTCAGTGAGGTGCTGCTGCGGGCGAACGTGGATCGGGACCTTCTGGTGGTGGCCCTGGCCGAGAACGAGGCGCTGAAAGAGGTGGTCAAAGAGATGGGGAAACGGGAGGCCATGGCCTACCTGAAAGGGATGGGGCTGGGCGCGGTTTTCGCCGCCCTGGCGGTGGTACTGATCCTCCTGGTGGAAGCCGACGTCGGATTGCAGACGGCATGATATCCGTTAAGAGAGGATTTTTTGATTGACTGCCGATGTTTTTTTATGTTACACTCTTTCCAGAATATTGGAAAGATCACGATCCGTGTAAATCGTTATTTTTTTGGTCATAATGTAAACGATCACGACGATGGAGATTCGCAAACTTAATACAATTCGTGCTATCGCGGCGCTCATAGTTTTCGTTGGTCACTACAGCCATCAAGCGAAATTGTTGGTAAATATTTTCGGAAACGGCTCACCTCAAATAGGGGTGATGCTCTTTTTTATCCTCTCTGGTTTTTTGATGTCATACCTCTATATGAATCGAGAATTCGAGTTAAGAGAGGTGAGGAATTTCGCCGTGGCGCGGTTTGCGAGAGTGTATCCGTTATTTTTGTTAATTGTGGTGTTTGCGTATTACTCCCACTTGATAGGCGCGGGTACGGTATATAGGGTTGATTCGTTTTCCGGTTTCGTTGAAAATCTCACGCTTTTAAATTGCCCGTCGGTGTTGTGGACTGTGCCGATTGAAATACACTTCTATTTTTTCTTTGTGCTTATCTGGTGGTTCGCGTCCAAACGATGGCTGTACGCCATGTTTCTTATGATTGCAGTTTTCTACGTTGTAACGATTACCGGATACCCCACATTCAAAGGATCCCTGTTGATTGATTACCATGTAGTGTTTCCACAGTTTTTTCCGTTCTTCTTTGCCGGGGTGATCTTCGGACAGCTCTATCGAAACTGGACCCCTCGAATGAAAAGCGGAGTATTCGTTTCCGCCTTATTAATTGTCCCCGTGCTATTTCCCGGTGTGTTCGGCCCTGTTTTTAAAACCTATCATAATATGTGGGAGGGGGTTCTGTGCCTGCTCTGTCTCTCGTTCGTCTTTTTCGTGATTCTGTTTTTCGTTCCTGACAACAACCCTATCCTTGCAAACAGGTTTGGTGATTATCTCGGGAAAATATCTTATTCGATGTATCTGCTTCATTTGCCCGTAGTAAATATGTTAAAAAACCCCGCGCGTGACATGCCGGTGCTTTTCTTTTTTATTTGTCTCGCCCTGACGATCGGCATTTCGGCGGCATCCTATCACTTCATCGAAAAACCCTCACGGAATGCGATCCGGGGGCGTTTCCTCGTGCAACGACCGGAAAAGGGAAAACAGCCGTGCAGCAGAAAACAACCATCATCTGCCCTTTCTGCTCCTACCCCGAGCGGATAGACCCCGTGGGGATCCCCACAGACTGGCAAGCCCGGGTGATCTGCTCCAAGTGTTTCCACGAATATGTGATCTGGAGGGAGGGCGGAGAGATCATGATGGAGGAGGCGGTTACCTGATATCTCAACCCATCAGTGCGCTAATGAGGTTGATGGTGATCGTCTTTTCGCAGAATGAGCACTCCGTTTCGATCATCCAGGGTTTTTCACTGTCCGGAGTATCCCACTCGGAATCGTCGCTGCTGGTGATCTCGTTTTCCTCCCGGCAAACCGGGCACGTGTATTCGACCTTCCAGTAGCCTGTGGTTTCCATTGTCAAGTTCATTCCTTTCTTGTGCATATTTTCTTGCGTCTAAAATCTTATCCAAATCTTGCCAGAAATAATACTCTGCTTTATCGACTGCAAACTTAGTTCTACCTGTTCTATCAAGGCGGAAACCTTCTTCATATGGTAACCCTTTAAATCGAAAAATTCTATTCTGGGGTTTATATTCTTCATGATAAACCTCTATTATCATATGCCCGACATGCTCACTCCAGAACCTTGTGATTATTATGTGTTCTCCTCGATATATACCTTCACGAATCATAGGGTTTCTGTCATAATTCAACATTTTATTTTTCCCTCAACCCATTCACCGTTTCTAAGCACTTCGATTTTCGTCACACTGGGATCCGCCAGGTCCCGTTCGATGTCGCTTTCGATACGCTGCGACATCCCGTTCAACTCCGCCACCTTTCGCTTGTGCCAGGCTTTGAACGTGGCGGATTCCGCCATGCGCCGGAAGGCCAACTTCTTATTCTGCGCCTGGCTTCTCTGATCTTCCGACTGACCGACGGCGCCGCTTTCGATGTGAGTGCACCTGACCGCAGTGTCTTTCTTGTTCCGATGCTGACCGCCTTTTCCGGAGCCGCGGTAGTAGTCCCACCGGCAGTCCTTTGCGGTGACGGAGAAAAGGAGTTTCTTTTCAGGAGTGATCATTTTCTTCCTGTCGAAAGTAAATCTCGGTTTCATCAAACCGAAGAACTTTTTTGTGGCGGTTGTATAAAAACTTCAAGAAGAATATGTCAATCGCTATAAACTTGGGGCCCCACATACCGCCTATCAGATAGCGGGGCCTGTCGAAAAGGAAGCCTATCAAAAACAGATGAAATTCCCACTTCGCAACGTACCCTTCATCTCGATCGAAGGTGGCGTAGTTGTCGCGGAAGATACCCGCATAGATGGGAAGGAACTGAAACCACAATCTGATTTTACGTTTTCTCATGCTTCGCCGCCTTGTTAGAAAACCATTCCTTTATATCTCTCCACCACCAAGAGATTTCGAGACACCACCAACGAATTTCGAACGGGATTGTATCCGTAAGAAAATGCTCTATTGCACCATAAGCAATACAGATCGATAGGACAATCACAAGAAGAGGAAATACTGTAAAAAGAATGAGGATATCAAGCAAGGTACGAAGAACAGGGCCGATGAATATGTTGAATATTAGAATCATTTTTTTCCTTTAACATCGTAATCATGGTGGGCCCACCAGGATTTGAACCCGGATAAAACCGGTTATGAGCCGGCCGCTTTGCCGTTAAGCTATGGGCCCGTGGACGGTTATTCCTTTCTCTGCTCGTCGTACACCCTCAGTCCTTCTTCCAGCAGGGCCTCGACGACCTCCGAGAACGACCACTTGGTTTTCTGGGAGATCGCGCCGATCCTGTCCTTGATTTCCCGGTTGACCTTCACCTGGCCGAGTGGGGTGATTTCCACCGTTTCCGGCTCTTCAAAGAGCCTCTTGATTCCGTGTTTTTCCATGGGATTTCTCCTTTTTGTTTCTGTGTTTCTTTTAAAGGTTCTATTTCTCAGACGTTCGGAGACATCAGCCTCCGGAGCCGCCCGCTCGCATCCGTGACATTCTTCCGGGTGCATCCGACTGTAATTGATACATCCCTGTCTGGTCATGCTTGTCTTGAATTTTTCGCAGTACACGTCAAGATTTTCTGCGCAGTATTCATCAATGTTCATAACCACCCCGCCGGATCCACCGGTTCGCCGTTGATCCGGACTTCATAATGCAAATGCGGGCCGGTGACGGTGCCCGTTGTGCCGATATCGCCTATCCAGTCGCCCCGCTTCACCACATCCCCCACCCGGACCGTGATCTCGGAAAGGTGGGCGTATCTCGTAACGAGGTGGGGGGAGTGTTCGATATCCACGGTTCGCCCGTACCCCCATTTCCACCCCGTGAACGTCACCGTCCCCCCGCCTGTGGCGCATACCGGGGCGCCATACGGGGCGCCGATATCAATCCCGTTGTGGTGTTTCCATGTGTGCCACACGGGATGATCTCGGTAGCCGAAGGGAGAGGTTATCCCCCCTTCGCACGGCCAGCCCATGGGGATGTTCGCCAAGTCATCCCGCTTGAGCATCTTCTGGGCCCCGTCGACGGCCCGGGACGCCCGATACATCAGCCGGGTGGCATCCAGGACGTCGGTCGGATCCCCACCGAAACAGAGGGCGGGGAGTAAAAGGATTATGATGATTGCTTTTCGCATTCCATTATCGCCCGTCCGATGATTTCAACTATTTTCATGTTTTAATTCCCGTCACAAAGGAGTGTAAAACTTGAAAAACCAAAAAAGCCATAGGAACCATCTTTTGTTAAATCTTTCTATGCCAAACAGGTAAAACTCTTTTGGATTCATATCAAAACCAAGAAACGAAAGATGGAAATTCCTATGCCACACCGAACCAGCGTACTCCCGCCATATGAACAACCAAAAAAAGACAAAAGATCCATATGAGAGTTTAAGGTTGATCTTTCTCATCAATCACTCCCCGTCACACTCAGGATGAGGACCACCACCAGGCATATAATGATTATCTTGAGGAGGGTGGCCGTCATGATTTGATTTTCAGTTCCCTCATAAGGTCTTTCACCATCCTGTGGTACTGCTCATATGGATCCTCGTGGATGCAGGTATGGCAATCCACGAAACCGCATATGAAGCACTTGAAACAGGGCTTTATCCGACGTCTGTAAAGGACCCGGAGCCGCCACCGGATCCGCGCACTGCGTGACATTTTTGCCTCTACCGTTGCCATACTTCTTCCTTTCTCTTTTTCCGTATTTCTCTCCGAAGATCACGCAGCTCCCACTTTATTTCCGGTGGGGGGGTGCCCTCCAGGGCGATCTTGATCAGGCGTTCGGCCTCGTCGTATTTTCCACAGTTCATCGCCATGGATGCGGCGCTCCGGTAGAGAACGGACCGGGTCGGCTCCATGTTATGATGATCTTTGACAAGATCGGCCGCCCGGGTTTCCCAGGGAAGGGCTTCCGCATATAATATTTTTGATTTTTCAACATCCCCCAATCCCTTCGCTATGTATGCCCTCCAGGCAATGCTCATCGCCGTTTCGTGGAAAAAGTTGAGGCTTGGAATTACTGCCTGATCTTCCTGGTTCATTGCTCATCCTCCACCTCCTCTATTTCCCCGTCCATGCCCTGTATCTGGGCTTCCAGGTCCTCAACATACTCCACCAGTTTTTCCAGCCTGTCGTTCATCACTTCCGCCTGGGCCTGGAGGATGGCGTTTTCCGCCTCCACTTCGCATGTGTGGGCAATGATACTATCGGTCCTGGTGAGTGCCAGATTATTGAGGCCCGGGCGGCCGTAGATCAGGGACAGGAAGATCACAAGGAACGTGATCCACATGCCGACGATGCGCGGCGTGAGGCGGTGGAAGGCGAAAACCTGGTTGTAATTCATCTGTGTGATCATCTCCCGGAGCTCGTTGTTCTGCTTTTCCGCACTCTCACAGGCGGTGCACCAGTCGTAACAGGCGCCGGCGGCCCGGCCCAGGACCTTCACGACGGCGGACCTGATCTCGTTGTCGGACGTGCCATACTTGATGCACCGATACAGGGTTGACCTGCTGATGCTTTTCCCGGCGGGCAGGTTGTCGTTTACCCTGTCCAACAGGATATCCATTGTGTCGTCCGATATGCTCAATGTCTCCATGATTCACCTTCGTAAAGCTTGGGACAATATATGTGTGAAGCCGCATAAGTGTAAGTAAATACTCACCTTTCGACTGTCCCAGGTGTGGGACGGTGTTTTTCGTTTCTCAGTCTTTCACTTTCTTTAATTACTTTTATTACAAGTTCCGCAGCATGTTTATTGCAAAGATCAATTTCGGGATCTATCAAATCTGTTAATCTGTTTACAGTAATAGAAATGCCAACTGACACCTTGAGATCATAACGATTACCGATTTTATAATTTGTCAAAGACCACTTGGCTTTATTGGGAAGGGGATCAACTGTGTAATCAATTTCCTTCCCGCACATATCGCAAAATCGTTTTTTCATCGAATCGCCTCCTCAATCCTCATTAACAATTCATCCATATCCGCCTCCATCTCCGCGATCTCCAGGCGGAGTTCGTCGACACCATCGAACAGGGTCTTGTCCTTGCAGATACGGTGATTCGCACAGAACAGGAGGGACAGGACGGCAATAAGTGCGAAGAGGGCATATTTACAGATGGGATCGCTCATGATTCATTTCCTATGTCCAAAGGAGCAAAAATCCGTTGATCTTTTTTCTATTGTTTTTGGATAAATACGACACTCCCCTATTTCCCTGTCCACATCTATGGCGTGCCACCAAAGACAGAGGCCACAAGGGGTGATCGTTTTTTGCGTTATATTTTTGAGATCATCCTCAATTGCAGTAGCCACCGGACAAAAAATTCTTCTTATTTTTTCCCTAATCGTCGTCATTGTTTGCCTCCTCTATCCATTCACCGCCGATGACAGTGTAGTTATAACCACGTTCTTTTTTTGATGTTTGCACTATTGCCGATTTATGTATTTTCCCTCCGAAAGTTGCATCGCCATGATTTTCAAGAATGCGCTCAAAAAGAACTTGCAATTCATCATGTTCGAGCCATTCCCCGCCCAAGACATAATATGCCGTATTCCACTTTTCAGTCGCATGTTTTTCTACGTCAAGTTTTGGGATTTCGACCTCCTCCGTTTCATAACCCTCCCATATGACTTCGTTCTCATATGTGACTGTCAGCTTATAAAATAGTCTTAATTTCACCCCTCACACCCCTTATCCGCGCTGGGTTTAATCGTCGTCATCGGTTACCTCCTCGAAAACAACCCGCACCCTTTCTCCGCAAACATCACATTTTGACCGGATTGCGTTGTGTCTTATAAAAGTACGAAATGATGTCCATTTCTGCCCGCAGGTTGGACAATTCCAGCAAATTTCATTCGCGTTGTATATCGGCTCCCCTTCCGGGACCGGTCCCTCCCACTCTCCGATTACTTCTTTCATCGCTCACACCTCCAAATTCTCTTTTAACACCGGCGATACCATCAGCACCACCACCGGCTCTTTTTTAAGTCTCTCCCGGGAATAGATGTCGATCAATTCATCTATAAAGTCAAACGTGGGGATCCCATAGCGGGCGTTCGCAAAACGGCCCCAGGCATCCAACTCCCGACAATCCATGACGCACCTACCGTATACATGGACCTCCAGACGGTCCTTCCCGCACATCAACATGACGTGTTCCCCGGGCTGGATATTCCGGAACATCGGGATCGCCATGCGGACTTCCGCGTTCTTCCGGCGGCTCTTGATGAGATCGAACCACCGTCTCTTGATGGTGATGTGTCTCATTCGTTTAAAAAGAAAAGATTATAGAAAACATCTTATAAAACGACCAGTAGCCAACAACCACAAGGGGCACAACGATAGCCCCGACTCCGCAAACCACTGCCCATTCTCTAAATGATTTTCTAAAATTTTCTTTAGATTGCAGAACATCTTTAAATTCCACTGTAATTTCCATAACGGTCCAAAGACAGAAAAAGGAAAGATACAAAAAACCGATTATTTTAAGCAAAAACATCACCTCTCCCTTTCCTTGATGTACCGATACAGGCCGTTGAGAAAGAGGAAATCCCAGTTAAAACCGGCCATGCCCTCGAAGTGGGACAGGCGAAACAACCAGCCCTCAAAAGAGCCGTCGTAGTTCGAGTAGCGAAAGAGATAAACGCCCCACATTTTTCTCCCATAGATGCAGAAACCACCGATATCAAAATCCATCACAATCTCCTTCCTCCCAGGTAATGAGTTTTTCACCCCTGCATATTACCGAAGATTCGTTTTTGAATACCTTGTCTATGACGTCGGTATCCTTCGAGAATAGATCGCACAAAACCCTGTGAGAGAGGAGAAGAGAGGGGAGGGCGGCAACGCCGCTCTGATGGAATTTGTTGAATGTAAAGATGGCGATATCAGTGACGAGAAGAACCTGCTCTATGATATGAGTTCCCGGGATTCGTGGAATAACATTTGACATCACGACCTCCTTTCCGGCCATTCTCGGATCAACTCATGGTATGGGGCGATACTATCCTTTGTGAATATGGAAATATCTCGCCATCGACACGCCCGGACCGCCGCCTCTATCCACCCCGGATCGGGGCGGTGCTGTTTTGCTTTCGGGCCGGTCATAGCGCCCATGATGAGCCAGTCGAATTTTGGGGTGTAGTCCCAATACCAGTCATAATCAAGGATCGGTTCCCAGGAGAGAAAAAACACGTTATAGGTCGCGGTTCTCGTGAGCGCCCCATAGTGATTACGAACGTACCCGGTCCAGTCATCCCCACTCGTTACCGTGGCCCCCAGCCAGCAGTTCGGGGGAAAGTCAAACTCGGCGTATCTGGCTGGGTTTTTAGTGAGGAAAATGAATGTGTGGCGGGAAGCTCCCCCGTTATGCCGCTTCTCGTTGAGCTTGCACACATCGATGACATCCTGAATCCATTTCGCGGGCACCCATTCACCGAACAGATCCCCCATTGACGATACGAATATTCGGGAGGGCTTTTTGACTTGAAGCGGTTCGTACAGCCTGTCCCGGCGAAATGTCGGCCTGAACGGATCGTCGGCCGGATACCCGCACCGCCCACGGAGACGGGTTTCGGCAAAACGACGGGCGTAGCAGTACGAACAGCCGTGGAAACAGCCGGTGACGGGATTCCAGGTAAATCCCTTCGTGCCGTCGGGGTTTTGGCACCATTCAATTTTCGTTCGGTTCATCTATTACCCCCGGAATTGTCGTGAGCGGTTTCAGATTCGGGTTCTCAAAACGACTGCGAATCATCCCTGAGTGATCAGAATAAATTGAATGATCACGGTGCCAGAACAATTCGTCAGGGGAAGATTTGCTTCCCTTTACAGCCCCCATGCACTTACCAACGATCCAGCCGACAATGAGACCAGTGATCAGTCCCATCAAAAATTCAAACATGAGTAGTTCCATGATTTTATCCTATGTTTCAGGCGGAGGCATGGGACACGGATTTGAACCGCGACCTCCCGATCCCGATGTAAGAGATCGGGCGTGCTGCCAGTTACACCACCCCATGTAATCCTCCCCCCAAACTTTATCCCTCGTCAAACAGCGTGCCGTCCTCCTGATCCTGCGGCGCTGACGTGGTGTCGACGACATCTCCCTGCGGGATTTCCCCCTGCGGAACACCCCCGGATACGATCACCCCGTCCTCGAATACGATGCCGACCTCCCCGGTTTCGTCCACCTTTTCCACCCATACCTGGTGACCGTGTTTCGTTGCCAGATCAAGAACCGCTTCCAGACTTTTGGAATCCAGAAACGACCCGTCGCGGATGATGACGATGGGAAGCGTCGAGTGAATCGCTATCGCTATGGCAGTCGATACGAGGATCTGTTCGGCGTCGGAGAGCCGGGAGAGAAGAATCCCGTTGTAGGTTACCTGTTCACCCTCGAGGGAAAGGCCGTCGATGGGGAGCTGCAATGACGACACCTTCTCTTTCAGGGCGTGGTCGATCTCGTCGATCTTCCGCGTGAGCTCATCGGCGTTTCGTTTCGCCTCGTTCAGCTCGGTTTCCGTCCGGTTCCATGTTTTGGCATTCTGGACCGCCGCGTTGATAACGGAGATCTGGGAAAGTTTTTCCTCCTCGGCCTGGATAACCACATATTCAACCCTGGCCGGGATTTCTGATTCAAGATTGTCTTTTTCGGTTTTCAGCTTTGCAGCCTCGGCCTCCAGGACGGCGATCTGTCGCTCGATCGTCTCGATCCTCGCCTTGCGGGCCTCAATCTCCTTTCTTCCGTTTTCAAATGCCCGTTGCTGTTCTTTCAGGCCGTTCACCTTCGCCGCCTGTGCCGCGGCGTCGATCTCTTCATCCGGGACGTCCCCCTGGGACCGGGTAAGCGTGCTCAGGACGTTTTCGAGACGCTTCGCCTCCCGATTGGCCTCGGTGCGATTGTCGTATACTTCCTTGCGCGCGGCCTTCCACTTTTCCAGGGAGACGCCGGCCAGCGTCAGCATGGTCTTGTATTGTTCTTCCTGGTCCATGCGGATGAACTTGGTCGGGTCGAATGAGATCTTTTTGAAGATTTCATTGAGAAACGTCTGGGGGCTGGATAAACTCGCTCCCTTCCTGCTGACCTTCAAGCGGTCGCCCTTTTCGGTCCACACCCTCGTGACGATATAGTCGCCCATGTCCACCCGGACCTCGGCCCGGGTTTCTCCATGCCTGATGATGTCCTCGTACTTTTTCCCGGTGAGGGCGGCCTCGAGGGCATCCAGCGCGGCGCTCTTTCCGGCGCCGTTTTCCCCGGTGAGGATCACCGCGTTTCCGTCCGGCCTGATGTGCACGACGCGGATGTTCTTGATGTTTTCCACGTACAGTCCGACTATCCAGAGTTTTTCTTCTTCCAATTTATTCCTCCCGTTTTTTGAGGGTATTGTAGATTTTGTCTACCAGGTTCTTTATTTCAGTCATGTTCCTCTTGTACGTCTTGAGGAGTTTTCCCTGAAAGTAAATGTGAAAAAGGGCGTAGAAAAGAACCAGAACGACATAGTTGAGTACCAACCATTGTAAATAAAACATTTATACCTCCTGTGCGGCACGCTTAATAGATTCTCCCCGAGGCTCAGTAAGCCACGGGGGGAAGCTACTGCTAATGTGGCCGCCATCTATACTTTCGAGAGTCCCTCATCGCCCTGTCAAAAGCCCCTTTTACTCTATCAATTTCCTGACAATCCTTTTCGAGATATCCATGTTCAACAAGGGAGTTGATAACGCTTTCGTATACGTCATTTGTTCTTTCAATGTGGGTTGCAAGTATTTTTGCGTATTCTGCCGCCACGGAGTGGTATTTCTGATTCAACGCCCACTTCAACGCCCGTTTTGTTTCTTCGTCCATGATTCCTTCTTCCAGGCTCCTTGGGGAAAGCTACTTGGCCGATATGACGGAGTTCAGAAGCTCGATGAGAAGTTCGGCGTCATCCATTTCGATCTCCGGCGCCATTATCATCCAGGATTCCTCTCTTCCCTCTTTGAGCAGTTCCATAAGATTGTCCCTCAAATCTCCCAGCCTCTCTTTTCTGGATCTTCCCACGGTGGGTTCTTGCATTTTTCTCTCCTTTTATTGGCTCCTCATAAGGCCCCGGCCACCACGCCGGGATACAAAGGGTGTTTCGTGTTATCTTCCCAAAGACCGACAGCCGACTATCTGACCATCAGAATTCCGAACAACACCCGCAGGAACAAGGAGGTCTTTTCGTTCCGGATACGCAGACTTTATCATCTGAGATACAATGTAATACGTTCCGGGAGAAAACTCCGGGAGACCAGAAACTTCTCCAAACTCGTTGATCGTGCATGGAATACCATCAATATCTCCCGCTGGATTCGAAAATACTTCCAATCTTGCCGCTCCTGCCGAGGCAAATTGACGAAGTTCCAGGCCGTCAGCATCGACGATGTGGATAGGGTGGGGTGTGAGGTTTATAATTTGTTCCCCCCGACTGTCCTTCATGCAGTGGGGGCATTGGATGTAATTCCCACCCTTCCGAGAACTATAGTAGTTAAACCCCCTCCCCTCCATCTTATAAGGATTTGTCTCGTCGTCTGGATGTATAAATTTCTCACCACAATGTTTGCAGGTAATCATTTCCATTTCTTCCTCCTTAATATTTACTTCCTTAAATGACACCAGGTCCGCCCTCCGTGAAGGGCGGGGGCTGGGGTCACTTCTCCTTTCTGATATTGAACCTTTCCATGTGCATCCGATCCTCCTCGTTCAGCGCCACGCCCCGTTTCATCTTCCAGGCCAGGCGCCACAGGGCCAGGTCGATTCCACGGATGAAGAAGAAGCCTGACTCAATGTACTCATCGGTCTTGACGCAGTAGGTGTTCTCCATCCGCTCGATGATCTCATCGGGGGACAGATTGGAAGGAAGAGAATATGATATCATGGATGGCTATACCTCTTACGTCAATATGGATACTGAACCCATTATGATACGCCTTCGTGCGTTTCGATCGTTATCTCTCCCAGGCGCTCATCAATGGCTGTTTTGATCATGGTGATAACTCGCTGGCGCTCGGCGATCAGGTCAAGTGCTTCGCATAGATTGACTGTTTTCTCCCTGCTTTTCATACTTTCTTTATAGCTGATAAAACCAAAATCTCTGACACATTCAAGCAGGTAGATTTCGTCCGGACCGAGAACGACATCATCATTCCGGGCTTCAACAGTCCTCCCGACCGAAAAACGAATGTGGCCATGTTTTGGTCCATAGCCGTAGTCACAGTCACATCGCTGGTCTCCAAAGCTGCTATAATTTTTGACGCCAAGATATCCCTGGAGAAAGGCACCTTGAGGATCCTGCTGTATGCAGGAGATAGCATCCTCGATCACCCCGTTTCTCTTCTCGGAATTGGGAATGCCTTCAACGAAAAGATTTCGCATCGCCTTTGCTATTCTTATTACATTGATTCTCGCTGCCATGAACTCCTCCTAAAACGGAATATCGTCATCATCCGGCGGTCCGGACGACTGCGGCGGTGTGTTGTACTGATCGTTGTACCCGCCTTCGGTTGTGGCCGGGCGGGGCGGGCGGTTTTGACTTTCTCCGCTGCCGCCGAGCATGACCATTTCCCGGGCGATGATCTCCGTGGTGTACCGCTTGTTGCCGTCCCGGTCGTCCCAGGAGCGGGTCTGGATGCGGCCCTCGATATAGACCTGCTTCCCCTTGGAGAGATATTCTCCGCAGATTTCGCCCAGCTTGGCCCAAGCGACGATACGGTGCCATTCCGTGCGCTCCTGTTTTTCGCCGGTGTTTCTGTCCGTCCACTTCTCGTTTGTGGCGATGTTGAACGTGGTGACGGCGGTGCCCTGGGCCGTATAACGCACCTCGGGGTCGGCTCCCAGGTTTCCCACCAGGATGGCCTTGTTTACTCCGCTCACGTCAGCACCTCCACGTCTGCGGTGAGGATCATATCCCCGGTGATGAGGATGGAATTGCCGGATCCGATCTTGTCATTCAGGGTATCCAGAGACGCCCGGATACGGGCCTCGTCCTCGTCGTTCATGAGGATGCCCATCTGCCGGTAGGTCTCCACGATCTCATCGGCCATGACGTCCCGCTTTTCGGGAGTTTCAATCGCCCCGGATACGGGGGACATCGGGTTACTGGATAATCGGTTCATTGCTTTCCTCCTTTTCCGTTTCGGTGTATGCCTTCAAAAGCGCCGGCAGAACGGTATCCTGGATGGCGATCAGCGAAGCCATATTCATCACGATGTCCTTTGCGCCGGGGATGTTGAGCGTTTTCGTCATTACAAGCAGTGTGGATGCGAACAACGCCATTCCTCCTTCCTTGTTCCGGGCCTCGTTGAACACCTGGGCGAGACCCTGGGAGAGACGATCCCTACTGCCGTGAAGAAGGGCGAAACCGGTGTCGCTGTCCTTCGGGTAGTACGCCAGAACGGCGTGCCCGTTGGTTTTATCCACCATGTCTCGGATTGCGGCGATCATGCCGCTAATGGTTTCCGGCGTTTCGTCGAAATGCTTGTTGATGACCTTCATAACCCTTTTCTTGTTCTTCTCTACTGTTTTTTCATCCATGGTCGTCCTCCTTTGTAAAGATATTTTTTATCTTGTTTTGTTCGTGCGTCTTTATTACAACCTCTTTGGAACTCAGTTTTTTCATCAATTCCAATGGCGACTTTTCATCATAATAGTATAGTAAAACAAGGAGACAAATGTCGTGAAGTTTGCGCTTGGTCTCCGGGTGTTCCACCAATTTCCGTATGATTCCATAGAATATGCCGAAATATTTTTCAGTGCTGAATGCCGCAGCCAATAGAGCACTTATGCTTTCAGCATCACCCTGTGTTGCGATCAACCCATCATTGCTATTGTTTGGAAAATATGAGCCGAACATGATACCGCCTTGATCTTCCACCAGGTAAGCAACGGCAACAAGCAGGGATTCGATGTTT
Organism: Candidatus Zymogenaceae bacterium; assembly: GCA_016931225.1. NCBI lineage: Bacteria > Deltaproteobacteria > Candidatus Zymogeniales > Candidatus Zymogenaceae > Candidatus Zymogenaceae bacterium. The sequence goes on along the minus strand of JAFGFE010000006.1, from coordinate 102,964 downwards.
TCGGGTGTGGGATCATAGCCCCCCCGGATACGGTCGACGATTTCCCGGTTTACCGGTTTTTCGTTTTCCTTTTCCATGAGATCACCTCACATGTGGAGATAGAATAACATCCCAGGTATAGATCACCGGGGGCGATTGGTTCCCGGATACGGGATCGAACCGGTCGCTTTCGTAGATGATATTCAGCATGTTGGTGCGCTTGTTGATGAACGCGCCGGTGCATTCCGCGTCCGGGGGGAGTTTTTTCGTCCGCATCAAATAGGTTTCCCCCGCGTTCAGATAGCGGTAGTAATCGGCGATCCGGATGGCGACGCACGCCTGGCGGGGGGTGTGGTGGGGTTGGTTAGTCATTGATCTCGAGTATCCTTTTGATTTCGGGTATCGTGGATTCACAAACCGTGGTTAGCCTGCAATGATATGAGTCGAACACATCCTCAATTTTTGGAATCGGTTCTCCCTCGGGTATTTCCGGGAATGATTCATGCTCAAATACAACCCTGAATAGCTCCGCCACGTCGTCGTACCACGCAAAGCGGACCTGGGGCAATCGCATTTCCGGTTCGATGCTCCCGACCGTGTGCACCAGGGTCGTTTCATTCCACACTGCAAAGCGGAACACGTGTGGAGAAAAAGAAACGATTACCGCGTGTCGCAGGGTTTTCAGTTCATCTCGTTTCAGAATGTTCATCATAATCTCCTTACGAGCAGCTGCATTTACCCATTCACCGCCTCCATCTGCCGCCAGGCGTCGCCTTCGGACGCACGGGCGTATTTCGCGGTGGTCTCCACCGACCGGTGCCGCATGAGATACTGCACGGTGTTGATAGGCACACCCCGATCCACCAGGCGCTTCGCAAAGAACCGGCGCAGGGAGTGGGGGGATATGTGATACTGGTTTCGGTTCTCGTCGTCATACACCACCCGCTGGACCCCGGCCCGGACCGCCGCGTGGTGGATGCCGTACCACGCCGTGCTGTACGTGAAGCGGAACAGGCGATCGCCCGGCTCCATGTGCCGGAGACGGCGCCGGAGCCATTCGACGTGCTGCGCGTTGAGGAGGGGAAGGTGGATCCGATTTCCACCTTTCCCCTCCACCAACAGGGCGGGGCGCAGCTTCCCGTTTTCCACCCGGTCGAGCAGCACATCCTCCCGGCGCGTGCCCAGGGCCTCGGATATCCGGAGGCCCGTGTGTTCCAGGTGAAAGAGAAGGGCGGCGATTCGAGGTCCGGCGGCGGCCCGGATACGGGCCACCTCCGCCTCGGTGGGGGGCAGGTATTCCCGTTCGGGAACCTTCGGTGTTCCAATCTCCGCTGTGGGGTCGTTCGGGATGGCGCCCCGTTCGTGCAGCCAGCGGTAAAAGTTTTTCACCGCGATCGTGTTGACCTTCCGCCACTTTCCCGTTCCCCCGATGGAGGACAGAAAGTCCTCGATCTGGGCGGTGGTGCGGCCGGTGACGGGACCCCAGGTGTTTTTATGCTCCTGGAGCCGCATCAGGATTTTGCCGTAGAGCCGCCACGTGCCGGGGCGCTTGCCCTGGTTTTTGAGGTGCGTGATAAATGCGGGGATCGGATTTTTCATGGGTTATTCCTCCTCGAAACTCCTGATTTGCACGGGGTCCAGATGGGGGTTGGAACATACACCCTCAGATTGTTCTATAACCGGCCGCCCCTTTTGTTCCGCCTCCATCTCATCGATGAGATGATTCAGGTGGAAGCGGGCCTTTTTCAGGTCCTCCAGGCCGTTCTTGTGGAGATACCGGGTGACGTACATGACGATCCGCCCCTCCCGGTATCCCATGTTTTGCGACGCGATGAAATCGATCGGCTCAATGCCGCCCTTCGTGTACCAGGAATCGTCGGTCTCTTTCGGGATGCTGCGGAACGTGGCCATCACGCGGCCTCCTCGAAAAACTCAACCGGCTTGTTGTGTTCGTCCATGACCAGGAAAAACCCGTCAGGGCACAGCTCGTCGAGCATGTTCCGGGCCATGAGTCCGGCCTGGGAGGGACTGGAAAAAAGATCGTCCTCAACCAGAATCGGCGCCATGCAATGCCGATTCACCTTCTTCATCAGAATGATCGTGTACTTCTTCCGTTTCATTTTCACCTCCATGAAATGCTTGAAAATTTTTTTCATCCATACCCCTCCTATTCATACAACACGCCAGCCGGTCGATACGAGCCTGGAGCCGTTCCAGGCTTATTTCACCCCGTGCATACCGCCAGTACTGCCGGCGCATTTTCGTTACATATTTATTCATACAAATATCCTAATAATATGTACGTAAACAGAGCACACGTCAACATGTATATGGAGAAAATTAAAATACCACTACATAGTATCGTATCACGTATCTCGTAAAATCCGCCATGTCACCCATAGAAAAATTTAACGACATCATATACTATTTACAAAACGATTGTCAATTAAATATTGCATACTTAACATGCTTTTATATAATAGTATCATATAATTCATATATAACTTTACTTAACATGGTATAATTATCATATGGCAATTTGCTGGTTTCTTCATCGTTTTTTTTACGCGCCCCTTCCAAAACCTTGGAAAAATACAGAGGCCCCGGATACGGGGGCCCGGACGCAAAGGGGGAACACGCCCGGACCCCCAGGGGGATAAATCAATGTAACCCCAGTTCTTCTTTGCGCGATTTCTGGCGTTCGATTTCCTTTTTAAAAACCCTGTACTGGATTTCGGAAAAAATGGCGGCAACAGCTTGTTCAACAGACGCAGACGTGTCATGTAGGATTGATTGATACAACACAACCAAATCATCAATCCATGATTTCTCGAATACCGGATCGTTGTTGATTTCATCGAGGTTTACGTGATCGCCGTCGGCCACGCCTTTGACGATGCGGGACGCACAAATCGCAACATGATAGGAGCGTGCGTCTGCAAGGTGTTTCTCGCACGATTCAAAACGATCGACGTTTTCCCATGCCCCTTTCCAGTCCCGCAGGGCATCGCCGGAAGGACGGGGGGAGGAATAGCGGGATATGAGATCGGTTAATTCCCTCATATACAATTTAAAATTTTTGTTTTGCGTGTTCAGAAGAAACTCATCCTGCCTTTTTTTCTCTCTCCCCGCCACCTCTATTTTGATTTTATCGTGGGCCTCTCTCTCCAATTGGATGTTGGGTAAGCATTGCAGCGTGTAACGCCTCACCTCTTCTTCCGTCGCATCGACCGGGACCGGCACGTTTAGACTGTCACACGCCGTGATTATGATCCCGACAAATTTCCCCGGCTGGTCCCCAGTTATTTCTTTGTGCCACGCACATGTGCAGTCTACGGGGGCGGCAAAAACATCCTTGACAAACTGGTCTGCAAAAATCTGCGCCCAGTCGCCGTCGCCTTTTTCCGCCTCCTTTTTCCACGCTTCCACTGTTTCATTCACGATACGATCAAAGTCTTGAAAATCCATTGTATGCTATCCCTCCTTGTAGTCCGTGATACCGCCGGATACCACGTAGCGCACGGCATCCGGCGGGGCCACGGCCCCGTCATTCGATCTCGGTGTATTTCACCACATACCATACCTTGCCCTCGTGGCCGCAGTCACGGCAGACATAGGCGTCATACCCTCTGTCAGCGAAATCAACCGTATCATGCACAGTGGTGTTCTGAGAGTTACAATTTTTGCAGGAAATCTTGACTTTATCCGTTCTTTCATCAGTCTCCGTTGTACTCTGGTTTTTGAGCGCGGAAATCAGCTCGTCAATCTGTGCCTCCGGCAAAGAGATAGAGCACCGGGCCACACCCCTGGTGTTCGTTGGCGAAAAGATAATCTCATCACCCAGACGATACACAGTAATGCCGACGCAGTGACCGTATCCGTTCCGGCCCAAATACCCGAAACGTGTTTTTTCTCAAAACCTGATATTGCCCATATCATCCTCCATTATTTCGGTTCGTAGTTATCGCAGTACCAGAAAAGGCGCTGAACCTGCCACTCACGTTCGCGTTTTTCTTTTTCTCTTAAAACCGCAGAGTCGTATGTGTGTGATTTTGCGCCGCTTATTGCATCGTAGCTAACGTGGGAAAAATAGTGAGCAGATCGAACCGTATCACGTTCTTCCGTTATGCAGCCGACAAAATAAACGGCCTTCCCGGCGTTATATATCAGCGATAAAAACGGCAGAGAGCTGTCCTTGATAAGATCATCGAGCGATTCGCCTACCGCTTCGACCGTTGCATGTGTAACCGTTCCGTTCCTCACGGACTCGAGAAGCCTTCGGGGGCGGTCGTCGTCTGGTCGGCATTCCTCGTAAACAGGGAGTGTCCGTTCCGCAAAATCTGCGGCTATGATCGGCACTACCTCGGGGTGATTGCAGACGTGCAGGGCGTACAGGGTGTAGAACCACCCCTTGAGCTTGAGTATTTTTCGCAGACGAATGTCTCTGCGCTTCGCAAAACACAGACGCCACAAGAGATCGTGGTGACAGCCAGCCTCCCGGTGTTTGCATAAATCTTGATACCTGACAGTTAGCATTTTTCCCTCCTAAATTTCAGAATCTTGATGGTCCCGGATACGGGCCTTTACCACTGGCCGTGATAGAACCAGCCGTTTTCGCCTTCCTCCAGGACATCCACGTTGATGTTTTCTGCGCCGCCCGCCAGCTCCTTGATTTTCTTTTCGGCCAGCTTGCCTGCTCGCGTTGATCCTTCGCCTCCACCTCCACGCCCCCGGCGCAGATGAACACCTCGAATCTGAATTTTGCCATGTCTACCCCCCTTAAAAGCATTGCAGGTTTTCGTAGTTTTCCTTTTCCGATTCAATGATACGGAATCGACCGGCGATGTTCTCCAGGGCGACGCGCAGCACCGTATTGAGTTTCGTATCACCGACGCCGCCGGATCGACACAGGCGCTCCATTTCCTTTTTGACTTCGGCAGTGAAGTCATACTCCATTTCGGAAACGCCCTGTAAAAGAAATTGAATATGATCCATGTCTACCCCCTTTATGATCGGTTAAAACAAATCATTCTGTTTTTCAAACAACGGCAAATCGCCCACGTCTCCCCCGTCCGGGGACGGGCGGGACGTCCGCCGCTTTTTGTCCTCAATGGCCACCCGGTCCCGGTATCGATCAAACGCATAGTCATATTCCACCGGCGTGTCATCCCCGGATACGGGAAACAGGCCCCGCTCCCCGGAGATCACCTTGCGGCAGTAATCGCACATATTCCGGTGATTCTTCGGCCGGGCCTTGACCGGGGGGAGGGGGACGCCGCACGCAGCGCACCGGTTGGAGCGTGTGGGCGTGGCGTCCTGGGCCTCTAACCTATATTGTGTCATGTTTTCAGTTTTTTCCGCCATGATGACCGCCTTTTTTGGGGAAATTACAAGGTCCCGGATACGGGGGGGTATTCCCACCGCATCCCAGGGAATCCCACCGATTCCCAGGTATTCCCGGATTACGCCACAGCCGCCCGCATCCGAACACGTCCCCGGACGTGCGTGGTCAACTCCGGATCGGTAAACCACTTCTCCCAGCGGGCCAGCTCCGCTTTCAGCCCGTCCACCAGTTTCAGGATGCCGCCGGGATCCCGCACGTCCACCCCCAGCTTTCGGGCGGTGTCCGGGCGTTTCGCGGCGGATCGCACCGCCGTGATCTTGTCGTTTATCTCCGCCCTGATACGGCGGACCTCCCGGCCCATGTGCTCCGCGTCCACCAGGGCGGCGTCGTCGAACCCGAAAAGATTATCCTGCACCGGCGCCCGGTCCACAATCCGCAGCGCCTCGATGAACGCGCGGATTTCCTCCGGTTTTGACCGGGGATTATCCAGGGCGAATTTCACGCCGGCCACCTGGTACGTATCATCACCAGGCGCCCCGTCCGCGATCGCGTGCGCCTGGTCCGGCGTGATCCGCTTTGCCCTGAAATGGGAATAGGTGTTGTCGGTACTGGACTTTCCGATAGTATAGCCTTTTGACTTAATGCCCCGGTGACTTACGGTCTCATCCGAATATGACTTATCCATCCTGAAAAATTCTGCGTGATCGTACACGGTGCCCTTGTTGTCCTTGATATTTGTTTCCGCCGCGATGCGCCGGGCGTCGGATACGGTGTATCCCTCGATCTCCCGGATAAGGTGAGACGCCATAACGTCCACCCCCAGGGCGCGGGCATAGGCCAGGCGGTGGTGACCGTTCGCCACGAAAAGCCGCCCGGTCCGGTCCTCATAGACCAGGATCACCCCGGCGGCCCACACGTCCCACACGCCGGACAAGGGGCGCTGCACGCCGTCGGCGTCCACATCCAGCTTGAATTGGAATTTCTCCGGGATCGCCTCGATCTCCGATACCGGGACCTGGTACACGCGATCGTCTATCACGCGATGGACCTGATCGGCGGCCCAGGTGCCGCACGTGTCGCATACGCCGGCGGCGTCTATCTTTTTTCCGCATATGTCACACTGATACGTCATGTTTCCTCCCGGTTTTTGGGAAATTCTGTCGCCCCGGATACGGGAATTTTTGGGAAAATTTGCCGTCCCGGATACGGCCCGAATACGGGGAAATCTTGCAGAAATTCAGAGGCCCCGGATACGGGGGGAATATGGCCCCCGGCCCCAGGTCCCCCCGGATCATCCCCCCGGCGCCCAGCTCCCCGGCGCCCCCGGTCCCCGGTGTTTTTGGGGGACGGGGGGGCGACGTCCGACACCGTGCCGGCGCCGCTCCCCCTGGGGGATATTTCACGGTGCGGGCGGGGAGTGATCCCCGCCCCGGCGATTATCATTTCTCCGGGAGTGATACGCCGATTATCTCCCCCCGGTCATCCTGGGAAAACATCAGGTATTGCGTGGCGTTTCCGTTCCCGGCGCCGCCCAGGGCGCCGTCAATTATATGCTCTGCGTGTAATGCGGCCTGGTACACGTTTTCAAACGTCCGCCGCTCGGATCGCACAATATCGCATGATCTCCCGCGCATTGAACGCCTAAACCACACAATGATGATCTCCATGTTTCCCCCTATAAAGATGATTGTGCCGCCGCTTTTTCGGCTCATTCTCCCTTTAATGCGACGACGTGAGCCCGGCCCGGTGATCCGGGCCACAAGGGATACTTACGTGCTGAATTGATCAATCATGCGCCGTATCGGGACCAGGATATTTTTATGATAATATTCGCCGTTCATGGTCCGGCCTACTATTGAATCGCCGAAAATAGTTAAAACATAATGACCCCAATTTTGATTTCTCTTTACGTCCGCATCCAGGCGATGCGGGACCTTGTGCTTTTTCATAAATTCCTTGATCCGTTTCATGTTTTCCCTGGTCATGGTGAAAGTGTATTTACTTCTCAAAAAATCCATATCTCCCCCTTGTATTGTGTGTGAATCTTCCAGGGGACGCCGTACCATGCGCCCCCTGGGGGACCCGCACGCCCCCCCCCGGTTGAAATTACAAAAATTCTTTTATCTTTTCTTCCACGTATCCGGCGCTATACCGGCCATTGTTGTTAAGGTGCCGCTGCCAGGCCCCGACAGACGGCGCCCAGCGCCAGCCGCTCCGCTTTAATATCGCCCTGATCTCCGGTGTCGGTTTATCGTCGAAAAAGAATTGAATCCGGTTCATGTCGGCGTTTTCTACTATGCGATATCCGGCGCCCTCGATATCCGGCGCCGCTGCGGTCCGGTTTTCCAGCTCCTCGATCCGCTCCCTGATCCGGCGGATATTCGCGCCGTTGTTTGTGAGCTCATAACCGGGAAACGGTCGGTTAATGAATCCCCGCGCCAGGCTTTCTCTGGTTCGCTCCAGGTCCGCCATATCAACGCCCAGGGCGTCCGCGATCGCGCGCCATGCGTCCGTATTGTCCGCCGCCGGCGATCCCGCTTTTTTCCAGGCCGCGTTGACCTGTTTCATGAAACGCTGCTTTTCCTCCAGGGCGTCCAACTGGTCCCGGAGTTTTTCCACCGCGTCCGGATCATCGGAGCTGATCCCGCCCAGGCCCACCGCGTCCGCCTTGCGCCGGTAATGGTCCGCTTTTTCTTTTGCGTCTATCGCTTTTCTTGTCAAATTGTCCATGCGCTCCAGGTCCCGCCGGTGCCGTTTTTCGGAATGGTGACCGATTAAAATAGGTTGACCAGGCGGGATAAACCGGGCGATATCGTCCGTTCGTTTCCAGTAGTTTTCCTTTTCCTGGTCCGCTTTGTCCGCCCGGTCAAGGTATCGCTCCCGCCGGGCGTCCTGTTTTTCCTCGTACCAATTACCCATAAAACCCCCTTGTATTGTGGTGTATGAATCTCCCAGGACCGGCCCCGGTCCGGTCGATCCTGGGGGCGCCATACACGCCCCCCCGGTGATCACTTCTGATAGACGTTCACGCCGATCATCACGCCGTCACGGCCTGGGACCTTTTCGTTGCCCTCCGTTGTGGCAATGATCTGAGTTTTCCCGGACCGGGACGGCCCGTAGTTTTTCGACAAGTCAATGGTGATCGTCAAGGTGTTTCCATCGGTTTTCATGTCGACGTTTTTCATGTCTCCCCCTTTATTTGGTGTTTAGAGTTTTCGCATATTCAAGAGCACGCCGGGCGGTGAATTCATCCGGTATGCGTTCCCATATTGAAAAGGGCGGTTCATCGGGAAGCGGATCACGTAATGACGCCCTTTTGGGAAAAGACGGATCAACGGCAATTACCGCTTGCCAAAATGTGGTGTGACCATCACCGCCGATAATGATGCCGCTGACGTCATCCCATGTCGCCTCATCCGGATTTTTAAAAAAGGAATCAAGCCGCCCTTTAATGTCGTCTCCAATAGGGCCAAACATATTGCAACACCCGGCATATTTTTTATTATTGGTTTTTTTCATATCTCCCCCTTGTGTGAATCCCGCGAAAAACTCCCCAGGTCCGGGAGCGTTTCGCGGGCGCCACACCGGGCGCCCCTGGGGATCATGTCCCCGTCCAATATTCCCGTTCCGCCAGGATCACCGCCCGCCAGTCAATCCGGGCGAAAAATTCGGCGCTGATCATCTGTGTGAGTAATTCCAAGTTTTCGTATAGCTCCAGGCCGTCCCGGCATTGCTCCATCAGGCCGATGATCCATTTAATGATGTTCTTTGTTTCCTTGTTTAGCTTTTCCCGTTTCTTTTTTCCCATGACTACACCCCCGCCGTGATGATGGTGCCGGTTTCATGACAAAGCTGATCAACGCCCATGCGGGCCGTCGTGCGCGCAATGAGCGCGTCGATCTCCGCCCTCATGGATTCGATCCGGGAGCGGATCATCCCCGGCGTCATGGTCTCTTTTCTGTTTCTCATGGTATGGTATCCCCCTTATTGTGTGTGGTGAACGATTCCCCCAGGACACGCCCGCCGGTGCATCCTGGGGGGACCGCTCCCCCCTGGTGGAATTTACGCCGCCGCCCGGATCGTCTCGATCTCCGCTATTACGTCATTGACCAGGCCGGCGACAATCACAACGGTCATCAAGAGCGTTGCGCGTTCACTGAAAAACCATTCCCGCTCCAGCGTCCCGGCGTAATAGTCTTTGACCGCCAGGATCAGGACCGCCGCGAAAATTCGCGCAGCCGTCATAAATTCCCGTGTTTCTTGTCGTGTCATCACATCCCCCCGTTTACAGTGTTGACGCTGTGATCTCTTCCACATCAACCCGCGTCAATCCCAAGCTTTTGTTTTTTGCATCACACGTTTCTTGTGCCGTTTTCCAGGTTTTACCCCAGTACCAGGGTGACGCCCCGACACCTTGACCCACGAGCGGGCGGTGTCCTTTTTCACCCTCGAAAAGAATGGACGGAACAAAACCGTTGTCATCCCGTTGATGCTCAAAAACTCGATAACAAAAACGCCCCATCTTATCCCCCTTTTGTGTGTGAGTAAGTCCCGGCGGAATCGTCCTGGTAGATGATCCCGCCGGGGATCACTCCCCGGTTTTTTTAATTGTCCATCCCCAACGGCGGGCCGCCCCATTCGGCGCCTACCTCGGTAATCTCCCCAGATGGGCGCTCCGCCAGCAGCTCACAGAATTGGTCCGGCGTTGCAATTTCGAGAACCCCGGCCCAATAGGCCGCCGCGATCCGCGCGTCTCTTTTTTCCGCGTCTGTTCCCCTGCTCAATTCCTCAATAATTTTTTCTCTGTCAATCATTTCATCCCCCGTTTTTGTTTTGTATGAATCCCCCAGGGCCGACCGTCTCCGGTCGATCCTGGGGGCGCCACACGGCGCCCGGTGTTTTATGCGACGTCGAGAATGTCAAAATCAGTTTCCGCATCTCCGGCGATCTCCATGATCATTTTCACGAGCGCCGCATTGTCGACACGGTAACGCCTGATCGCTCCCCGCCGCGTGATCTCTACCAGGTAACTCATTACATCCCCCTTTGTGTTATGTGTTCTATGTCTTACTACGTGTACATTATAGCACAAAAAAAGAGTTGTAAAATACACTAATAATTACAACATGTTAGGCGTAGTATAAGGTGTTTTATGTGTACATTGTAATCATCCATTATGTTAATAATATCAATATGTTATAAAGCACGATGCGACAAATGGTCATGCTGTATATTCTGTCAAGAAAAAAATGAAAAAAAAGATTAAAATTAGATTAAAATTAGATTAAAAAATCATAGTGTGCAAAATACACCTTGACATATTATGTGTACTATTTTAAAAATGAATTATGGATTAAGGGAGATAAAAAAGAATGGTAAAAGGCAACACTGAAAAAGAACAATTAACAGATACAATCACGGTTCGATTTACACGGGAAGAAAAAGCCCGTATTTCAGAAATGGCCGACAACACGTATCGGGATAATTCAAAAGTTATTCGCATGATGGTACATGATTATCTGTCCCGCCTGGATCGAGGAGAAGTAGAGTTCAGATAGATTGACCGGGGACCGGGGAGACAATGACCGGGCGTGTTGTTGTTTCCAAAAGATTGGAAAACGTAAACGGGATGGTACACAATGAAAACAGAAAACATAAAAAAGGAAAAACCGTATTATTGCCCTGGTAATCATCACGCCGCTTATCATCGCGTGTATCATCGGTATTATCACGCGGGCGAAAAACACGGAAACAGCGCCCTTGTCTGATGCGGACGTTTCCCGGATCATCACCGCAGCTTTTAACGTGATCGAGTATTATGATCATCACGACATTGAAAAATCAGATAATGAAATGATCCAGGACGTGCAATTACATTTACACGCCGCCGGTTATGATTACTCAAAAGATCAAATTAGATCAGTTATTACAAGCATGGTGAATATGTTTTATTGACCGCGCGGATCGTACGCCGGGGGAGCTGAAAACCACCAGGGGCGAAACACCGCCCAGGGCCGGCGCGTCACGCCCCAGGGGGAGCGGGAGACAAAACACCGGGAGCGGGAAAAAAGAGAAACGCCGGGACCAGGGGAGCGAAACGGCCAGGAGGGAGAGAATAAAAAAACGTCCGGGGATATTCCAAAAGACTGGAAACGGCGATAAATGAAAAAAAGTGTTAGCTTGCCCTGTACGGTTAAAAAGAAAACACCATCAACCTGGATATCCTCATGTCCCGCCCTGGATGTATTCGCCCAGGGAGAGACGGAAGAAAAAGCAAAAGAGAATCTACAAGAGACAATCGCGTTGTTTTTTGTTTCGTGTCATGAGCGGGGAACATTACCGGACGTGCTCCGGGAGTGCGGGATTGATCCCCAGGTAGAGAATGTATACATGGAGTGGGGAGAGTGAATCACGGGCGCGGGATCATGCACCGGGAAAAAGACACCAGGCCAAAAAAATGGAAACGCCCCCAGGAGAAAAACAAAACACCGGGGAGAGCGCATCCCTGGAAACACTACACCACCAATGATTTACTTAACTAATATATGATTAGCTAATATCATATTAGTTAGGGAAATTGAGAAATTGACAAATGTGTCAACAATTCAAAATATGCCTGAACGCTCAAGCATAAAACTGCATTTTAAAGATTTAATAAAAATCTTAAAAGGTAACTATATGATGTCTTTTTCTGCTAATAGTAGTAGTAAAAAAGGACAACATTACACGGGCGCGGGATCATTCCAAAAGATTGGAAACTGAGAGAGAGAGAACAGAACACGCCCCCAGGGGGAGCGATAAACCGGGAGAGAGAGACACGCCGCGATCATTCCAGGAAAACGGAAACGGGGAGAAACGATAAACCGGGGAGTTGCACCAGGGGGAGAGATTGACCAGGGGCGGACGATACACGAAACGCACCAGGGCGAGGGAAGACACGGGACCGGGGAAGAGTGAACACGCCCAGAGGGAGAGACACACAAGGGGACAGGGAGAGAGTGAACCAGGAGAGAGAGAACACCGGGAAGAAAAAAAAGATATTCCAAAAGTTTGGAAACAACGGCGGATATATCCCAGGGCATGATATAATCAGAACATAAGACACGCCACACAAAACACCAGGACGTCACCAGCAGAAAAACACCAGGGGGACGCGATCACCACGGCCCAGGTAATCCGGGACCGGGGGAGCTGGTACAATGACCAGGGGACATAAAAGCAATTATTATAAATGATATCATTAAATGAAAACCACACAGACACGCAAAGCACACAACAACATCATCCCGCGCGCGGGGATACGAAAAGATACCATATGGTAGGATGTTACAAAATTGTAACATTTTGTTTCTTGGGCAACGGCTCAGGGCATCACGAGTTTTGCCCTCATGGCACGCCGATCCGGAGATTAAAAACAAAGTGTGGTTTGTTTCTATGATTTCAGATAGATATCACATTAATAGTAATCATTATCATCGAATCGATCGGGTGATTTAGCCAGGAAAACGGCTTAACCCCCAGGGCCTTACCGACCCCTTATCTCACATGGGACAATTTTTTCAAATCACGCTGCAAGTATGTAAAAAGACGCATGGGTGTATGAAATTTTTTCAAAAATTTGAGAAAACATGAAAGGAGGGGATATAAAATGATTGATATGGACGCAAAAAAATGGGAAAAAAACCAAAAGAATCTTCCACTTTCATCATTCAATTGGGCCTATGTGACGATCGAAGAGAAGGTGGCAATGTTTGCTGGTCCGGTTTTTATTAAATGGAAAGACATGGATATTTTTGAAATCACAGACGGTATGGGTGACAAATTTGAATTTGATCGAAGAATTATAGATGGTCTTTATTTTGAGGTATAATGACGAAATACGAATCAAAGGCTATTGACCATGCCCCGAATCAAAACACTGAAAGATAAGCACGGCAACACCGTTTATGAGGTTGATTACCGTGTGATGGTAGATGGCGTGAGCATGGGGTCGAAGAAGAGATTGCATGGTGTAACGATCCATGAGGCACGACATTTCATGAACACGAGGGTGAATGAGATCTATGCGGGGAAGTATGTTAAGAAAAAGAAGAAGTACAGAATATCAAAGTTGATTCATGAGTATTTGAATTACTCGAAAGAGAATAAAGCCCAAAACACCTACAAGCAGGACGATCTTGTACTCAACCGTTTTCTTGAGTATGTCGGTGATTTAGACATGGAAAATCTGAGCGGTTTTATGCTCGAAAAATATAAACATGAGCGTTTGAAAAAAAACAAAAAGAGTTCGGCAAATATTGATATCATAAAAATCAAGGCTTTTACGTCCTGGTGTGAGAAGGTCGGGTATATTGAGACAAATCCATTTAAGCACGTTCGTTATTTCAAGGAGGATCGGCCTCCGGTACGAGTTCTTTCAGCCGGAGAAAAAGTAATGCTGCTTGAAAATGCCAATCCCAGGACACGTCTGTTTATCGAGTTGGCATTGAACACGGGTATGAGGCACGGTGAGATATTGAATCTGAGGTGGGACGATATAGATTTCAAGAACGGCTCTTTATTTGTACGCACGAGCAAAACCGGTGATTCTCGTACTATCCCTATAAACAGTCATCTGCTTCAAGTTTTATTAGAAGCCGAGAAAGATCAGAAATGTGACTGGATAATATCGCACAATGGGAATAAGATGGCAACAATGAAAAAGGGTTTCGCCGCGACTGTTCATCGTGCCGGGATTCCTTATGCCAGGGTACATGATCTCAGGCATACTTTTATAACCGACATGCAGCAAGCAAAAGTAGATATACGGACTATAATGGAATTCTCCGGTCATAAAACCTTTGAAATGTTCAAGAGATATTCCCACCCTCAGCCGGATCATATGAAAGAGGCGATAGAGAGTTTGGTAGATACCAGAGATCAAAAAAATTTTGGAAGAATTTTGGAAACATTGAGAATTGACAAAAAGGTGGGAGAAGATAAATAGCCGATATTATTGCATATTGCTATAAATTTCATTGTGGGGAGAACATTAGTCAAATAAAAGGATATCGACGCATTACGTTCTTTAAAAGAACGCTTTTTTACATCAATCGGGTCCGAATGACGCATCGGCGATTTCGATGAGTGACAAATCTTCGGTCTTTATGGCCCGGGCGATGGCGTCCGCCTGTGGGAGTATGTTGTTGATGAAGTAGGTGGCCGAGGCGATTTTCCCTGCGTAGAACGCGGCATCGGGCGTATCGTTGAGAAACCGCGCCCAGTTGACCCAGTCGTCCGGCGTAACATTCTTTTCACGGGAGAGGGAATCGAGCCTTTCCTGTGCGATAGCAGCCTGCCAGACCAGCATCCAGGCGGATATGATTGTCGCCGTCATGCTCAAAAAGGGCGACGCGTTGCTGATCGGTACCAGGAATTTTCCCTCCTTGCTGCACCGGGCGAAGAACTCTGCCATCTCCTCAAGGGTATTCACCGCCGACTGTGCCTCTTTGATGAGAGGTGTCACACCATTTGTCGATTCCTTATCGGTGTTCAGGGTCTTTCGCATGTGCTCCATGAGACCAGCGAAGTGCGCCCCCTGTTTCTGGCCCAATTTTCTTCCCACAAGATCCAACGCCTGGATGCCGTTCGTTCCCTCGAAGATCGCCGCAATCTTCACGTCACGCAGGATCTGCTCCACCGGGTATTCTTTGATGTAGCCGTATCCACCGTGCACCATGATGGCCTGGTCCGCCACCGAGAAACCGATGTCCGATCCATACGACTTGACGATGGGTGTGAGCAGTTCAAAAAGGCCGTGCCATTTTTCCTGCTCGTCAATATCCCGTGTTGTTTTGACTTTGTCCTCACACCAGGCGGCAAAATAGATCATCGCCCTGAGTGCCTCGGTATGGGACTTCATCCAGAGAAGCATCCTGCGGACGTCCGGGTGGTTGATGATCGGCACCCGGGGCGCCTCGGGATTCCTGAAGTTGGCAAGGTCCGTGCCCTGGATACGTTCCCGGGAGTACTTGAGGGCGAGCATGTACGATCGCGATGCGGCCGAAAGACCCTTGAGGCCGACGCCGATCCTGGCCTCGTTCATCAGGACGAACATGTTCCTCATACCCCGGTTTTCCTCTCCCAGAAGCTCTGCGTAACAGGCGCCGTTGTCGCCGAAGTTCATCAGGCACGTCGCCGAGCCCTTAAATCCCATCTTCTTCTCAATGCCTCCGATGGTATAATCGTTTCGGCGTCCCAGTGTGCCGTCGTTGTTGACCAGGTACTTGGGAACCAGGAACAGGGAGACGCCGCGGGTTCCCGCTGGGGCCCCCTCGATACGGGCCAGCACCATGTGGACGATGTTCTCGGTGAGGTCTTGATCGCCGCCGGTGATGAATATCTTGGTGCCGGTGATGGTGTATGGGCCGTCAGATTCTTTTTTGGCGGTGGTGGTCAGCGCCCCAACGTCCGACCCGGCCCCAGGCTCGGTCAGCACCATGGTGCCGCCCCAGGCGCCGGCGAACATCTTCTCCATGTACACGCGCTTCTGCTGCTCGGTGCCGAATTCCTGAATCAGGTGTGCCGCTCCCTCGGCAAGACCGGGATAGGCGCATAACGCCGCGTTACAGTTCAAAAATTCCCGGGATGCGACTTCCAGAAGATACGGCAGGCCCTGCCCCCCAACAGAGGGTTCACGGCTCATCGAAATCCAACCGCCCTCGCGATATCGCTCGTATGCGGGGTGAAACGACTTCGGTACCAGGACATCACCGTCCTCGAGGCGGCACCCCTCATCCTCCCCGTCCTTGATAGTCGGCTCAATCACCTCAACGGCGTATCGCTCCGCCTCCTTCAAGACCATGTCGAATATTTCTCTGGTATGCTCCTCAAAGGGTTCGGTTCCGCACAGTTCGTCCAGCCCCAACTGTTCATACAGCACGAACTGCTGGTCCCGAGGGTCTACTAGATAGTTCTTCATACCTTTCTCCTTTCGGCAATGGACATATGACTCATGGTTCGCTCAGAACGACATCCAAAAAAATCGTCAGTACGGGCTACTTAAAGAAGAATTGATAATCCTGATAACACCGTCCGTTGGTGTGCATTATGCATGTGGTCACCTTCGGCTCAACGGTGTATTTGATTCCCAATCCTTCGAACCATCCCTCGATTCGCTGAAAGATGCCGCATTTGTATTGATCGATGACACCGATATTCTTGATGCCCTGATAGGCAAAGCACCTGTTCTGTTTCCATTCACCGTGGAGCCGATTATGCTCCGGAAAAGAGTACTCCAGTTCCATGAACTCCCCCAGAATCGTCTCGAAGGCTCGGGGAAAAAAGTCGGCAAACTCTTCGAAGGTTTCGATGGATGACACACCATATAATTTTTTCAACCGTTTTATCTCGATGACCGACATCGATCTGACCGCCTGCCGGTTGATCTTGTTCGTGGTCTCGATGCCGATTTCATTCATCGAGTGGAAGAACCACATGGCGTCATGGGTCATCCAGTTTTTGATGATGAGTTCCTTTACGGCGGATGTTTCGGGACGATTCATGTCTCACTCCTATGTATGCTCTTACTTTTTTATGCGATCGATGACTTTGATTTCCAGGACGATTCTCCCCCATCCGCCGCACTTGACGCCCACATCAAGGCAGCCGAGACGATTGAAGCGGATGTCATTGGGATCGACGCCGGCATAGATCAGTTCATTTACGGTAAAGATCAACGGCGACATGGCATTGAGGGCGTGGACGCAAATGCGCTTCGGACTGAGTTTTGTCAGGAGGTTTCCCACCCCGTCGAAATAGAACGTCTCGCCGACCCTGTGGCGGCTGTTGCAGCCGTGGGAGTCGACAACCGTGCAGGTGATGGTTTTGTTCATAAGATCGGGCGCCTTCACCATCACGTCGGTGTTTCGAGGAAGATCTTTAAACATCTTCATCTGCTCGTCGGTGTAGCCCAGATGTTCCTGGAGCATGTCCCACATTTCTGCTGTGATTTTCATTCGATTTCTCCCTTCTCATGGGTTACGTATCATATGTATGTAAGGCGACTTTTCCGTCTCCGACCGGATACGGTCACGACGGAAAAGCCCGTTCGTTGTTGTGAAGAAGTTCCATAAATCCCTCCAGCCTGATGCCGGTTTGTTCGGGCGCATATTTCCTGGGATCACCGATGTCGACATCCAGCATGAGGAAGGGACGTCCTTGATCGACCACGGCGTCCCTGATGATGCCGTATGCACCGCTGGAGTGGCGACATCCCGGAGTGGCGAACAATACGGCCCCGTCGATGGAAAAATCTTCGAAGAGGCCCGAAAGCCCCGAGAGCCTGTGTTCCGTCGGCCCCTGGAAGGGATCCTGGAGGCATTTCAGCGCCAGGGATTCAAACGGATTCCTCTCGTCCAGTTCGTCCCAGAAGACGTTCAGGGTTTCAAAATGAACGACGGCGGTTTCATATCGGGCGAAGGTATCGAAGATATTCGTCTGATAGGTGGGAACCCAGGCGAACCAATAGAGCCTTCTACTTTCCGGTCGAAGCGTTCCTGATTCGATCCGCTCCCCAAGCGCATCGGCGAAGGCTTCGTGAATGGTTTTTTGGGTCTTCGTTCCGGCAAACATCCGGGAAAATATTGAATAT
This sequence comes from Candidatus Zymogenaceae bacterium, assembly GCA_016931225.1. NCBI lineage: Bacteria > Deltaproteobacteria > Candidatus Zymogeniales > Candidatus Zymogenaceae > Candidatus Zymogenaceae bacterium. The sequence continues at coordinate 85,010 of JAFGFE010000006.1, read as the reverse complement.
TGCATCAACTGAATGCCGCCCCAGGGGGCGGGACGGTGTTTCAGGCACTCCAGCATCCTCAGATGCGCCGTTCGAGCCTGATTTGATATACGAAGCGCCTCCCTGAGCCTGTCGATATCAAAGGCCTGTCCCGAAACCACGGAGATCTTTTCCGCAGCCTCCCTGAGCTGGGTCGCCACATACCGAATCGATTCGACGGACATATCCTGGGGGATGGATACCAGGTAGGGCTCCGCATTCATAGATCTGCTCAGGACCTCGTTGACTTTCCACTTGCCGTTACAGAATGACGACGTGGTCAGAAACAGTTTGGATTCCGGGTAGAGGCTCATATCATGGGCGCCCATGCTCGCCCGATGAAATGAGCAGATGTCTGTATCGTATCCCAGGTCGTCGGCACGCACCAGCAGGGGCTCGGCAAGCTCCGTTGATGCGAGCATGGAAGCGGCCAGCTCGAAATCAAAATGGGCGACATCAAAGGCGGCCAGGATTTCCATCGGAAATGTGTAATAAGTGGTGAATACTGTCGGCATATCCTTCTCGAAGGCTCGAAGCATCGTCTCCGCCCACTGGGAAAACCAAAAGAATCGGGGACTCCACCGTTTTTCCAGCGCCGCACGAGACCGTTTTTTCATCTCGGAAAGCATGGTTTTAAGCATAGCGGTGCACCTTTCGATTCTCTATTGTCTCAAGGAACGCCTCGATACGGGTTTTGACCTGTCCAAGAGCATTCCATTCACCGTCGTGCCGAAGCAAAAGAACCGGCACATCCCGTCCCTTGAGGCTGCCGATGGTAGAGGGTGCGTCGTAGAGAAAATGGTCGCAATGCATGACACTGCTGTAGATCACGCCGTCGGCCCGTGCTTCTTCGGCCAGGGATGCGATGTCGACTATCCGCTGGTCCAAAAGCCCCCCCATGCGGGGACAGGGAGAACGGGTGAGGTATCGCCGGGCGAGGGCGGTATAGGGGGAATCGGTGTCGGTTGAGACGGGAAGATCGAAGCAACGCTCGCCGAAACAATGATCCAGAGACACCACGACGGCGCCGGAATTTTCAATAATTCGGACAAGATCCGGTGTGGTCAGGATGTTTCCATAAATCATGATCCGAGAAGCCGGCCGGGAGGCCATCGACCGTTTTCGCCCGCTGATGTGTGCAAGGAAACGATGCAGTGAGGGGAGGAAGTCGTCGATGTCCGATGTGATCGCCTCCTTTGAAAACTGGAAAACCTCGGAGCCCGAGACGATGGGAGTCGCCGTTCTGAGCTGCATGAAAAGCTCCTGCATGTCGAGGCGGACGCTGTTGTGCCTGCCGATCGACCGCCACAGGGCGTCGTCGTCCGCCGGTCTCCCCTGAAAAGTCGATGCCAGTTTATCGGCGAATTGGCGGAGTCGCACTGCAAACAGATCGACGGATTCGGGATCCGTCTTGTGCGGCACATCCAGAAAAAGGAGGGGCAGGTCCGGACGATAGACACGGATGACGTCGGCCAGGCGTCGCATCCCGTCGCAGGAGTTGGTCAGGATTACTCCAACCGGCATGTCTGCGATATCGGACATGACGGCGGCGCAGAGCTTTCTCACGTAAGGACAGAGGAGAGAATGGATATACTGATCGGCGTTTTGCGGCTCGCCTTCGGGCAAAAGCCAGACCGGAGTGAGACCGCAGGCGGTCACGATTTCAACGGGAACGTATGAACACGCATACAGAACGTTTTTCATATATCCTCCGATGACTGTATGTGGAATATAATCTGTATGATTCGCCGTGTTTGAGAAGCGATACCGATACATGCCGAAGAGAAATTCTCGGTCTAACGATGATACGCATACAGAACATACAGCGTGCAGTATAAAAAATTGACAGGGTGACGATTTATTTAAATAGATGATACAGTATATACTATGCTGAACATTGTTCACTATACACAACACATGATTATATGTCAAGAAAATATTTCACTCGGCCGCCTGAAAAGTGAACGCATTACCGCTTGTGTGTTTTCGAGGATGAAATGTTTTGACATTTACCTGATAATGGTGTAGAGGTAATCATGGTCGGGATATTCCGGTGTATGTCGGGAATATCCCGTGTATTTTATGACGTGGGGATCATGAGACCGATACAATGAACCTCTCCATCTTCATTGCTCTCTTCATTACCGTGACGCTCTGGGCGTCGGCGTTCGTCGGCATCAAGGCGGCGCTGGTTGACTATTCCCCGGTGCACCTGGCGGTGTTTCGCTATCTGGTTGCCTCGATCGTTCTCGTGCCGGTGGCCGTGTTTCGGAAGATCCGGATACCCACCCTCTCCGAGTTACCCCGCTTTCTGCTCATCGGCGTTTCGGGCATTAGTATATATAATATCTTGCTCAACATCGGCGAGAAAACAACCACCGCGGCGTCTGCGTGCTTCATCATCAACACCGCCGTCGTGATTACCGCGGTCATATCGGTGCTGTTTCTCAAAGAAAAGGTGCGCGGTGTGGGATGGCTGGGGATGCTGGTAAGCCTTGCGGGAGTGGGGGTTATCGCCTTCGGAGAGGGCGAGGGGGGGGTAAGCGCCGATGTGGGGAGCCTCTTTGTCTTTATCGCGGCGATTTGCACGAGCATCTACTTCGTGGTTCAAAAACCGCTGCTGGTGACGTACTCGAGCCTCGAGGTCGTGACGTACGCCATCTGGTTCGGCACACTTTTTATGCTCCCCGGACTGATCGGCATCGGGGAGGAAGTGGCGGGGGCGTCGCTGTTTTCTACCCTGGCCGTCGTCTATCTGGGTGTGTTCCCGGCGGTGGTGGCGTACGTGGCGTGGTCGTTCGTGCTCTCCCGGATGCCTGCGTCCCGGGCGGCGACGTTCCTCTACGTCGTGCCGGTGTTGAGCATAGTGCTCGGATTCCTGGTGATCCATGAAATGCCCACCGTCGTCTCCCTCGTCGGGGGAGGCGTCGTCCTGTTCGGCGTGTTTGTGGTGAATCGATTCGGGTAGGGCGGGGAGTGGCGTTGTCTCCCGTATTCAGTCACACAGAACGAAAGCGGGGAGTATCGGCGTTGGTGCGGGATGAACGGTGAATACGTCCTTGCTTTCGGGATCGATTGAGGCGCGCTCGGTGCGATTGACCCTGTGGAGTTGATCGGAATCCGGTGATTGTCGCCGGCGTGTCAGATCGTGATTTCGTTTCTCTTCAGATAGTCATCGATCTCGATGATCTTCCCTGTGGCCGCAGATTCCTCGGCCGCGGCCCCCACGACGATGGACCAGAAACCCTCAAGGGCGGTGGGGGTGTTTGTGGTCTTCCCCTCGATGTTGTCGATGAAATAGACATGTTCGTAATAAGTGGCGCCGTTATGGCCCCCCTCCTCGATGTAGCCGGGATAGAGGGGAGTGGTGATCCGGGATGGCTTCAGCTCGCCCCGAAGTATCTCCAGGTACGTCTTGGGACGCTCCGCCGGGATGAAGGTATCGTGTTCAAAGGCCTTGAGGCGTCCCTCGTCTCCGCAGATGACGATCTCTTCGTAGAACATCGGGGAGAACATACACAGGTTGAAGCTCGCCCGAACATTATTCTCATACACCACCGTCACCAGGGCGTTGTCGATGATGTCCGATCGTTGGGTTCCGCGGGTGAAGTCGATAAAATTGACCGCTTGAGAGCCGGTGGCGAAGACACTCTTCGGCTTCGACTGGGCGAAGAGGTTGAGCAGATCGAAGTAATGGCAACATTTTTCAACCAGGGTGCCGCCGGAGTATCGTGAAAACTTGTTCCATTGGTCGACCTTGTCGAGAAACGGGACCCGGTGCTCCATGATGGTTATCATCTTGATATCTCCCACGGCCTTTCTCTCTAAAGCCTCGTGGATGGACTCCACGTATATCGCCTTGTAGCGATACTGCAGGCCGAGCTGGAAGACCGCCGGATGGTTTTGCGCTATGTTCAGTATTTCGTGGGCGTCTCGGACGGTCGTCGCCATCGGTTTTTCCAGAAGGATGTGCTTTCCCGATTTCGCCGCAACCCGAACGATGTCGATATGGCTGTAATTCGGGGTGCAGATGATCAATCCATCGACATCGGGATCGTTACAGGCCGCCTCAAGGGAGTCATACACCACAAGCTCTTTACCGGGACAGAGGGCGCCGAAGGCCAGCTTCGTCTTTTCGATGCTCAGGGGACTCGTGTCGTACACGCCGTGGACGGTGCCCCGTCCCTCGAAGATGGTCATGCGCAGGTGCTCCTGACCCATGATGCCGCAGCCGATGATATTGAACGAATAGGTCGGTTCATCCAGGGCGAAGAGATACTTGTCTTCGGGGGGTACATAATCGAACAACGGATTGCGTGCCCAGAAATTGCTCTTAAACTCCTTGCCTCGTTTTGTCATTGCATCGCTCCACGAGAGGATTGTGAAAATGTCATGTACCGTGCATCAAATTGTATCATCAAAAGAAAGGGTGTGACAAGACAATTATTTCGATAACGATTAAATTCGGACGACATACGCCGGCTTCCGGAGCGATCGACACCCGGTTGCGGAAAAACGACACAGTGCGTACACGGGATAAGGTAGAGACCCGAGCGGACATCCGTAATCACGTGGTGCGGAGAATCCCTGATCCATCAGGGATGTATGGATATGGCGCCTCCCTGTGTCGATGGAGATTTTTGGAAATCAAAATGTGAATATGCTCTCAGGTCGTGGAGCAGGTGACCGGGACGGGTAGCGCAAGCCTCTCTTTTCAAAAAAACGTTATTTTTTTATGGTCAGCGACTGTATCAGGTAGGGGAACGTCGAATGGATTTCATATTTACCCGCGGGCAGGAGGGCCGCCAGGCGGGCAAGTTCCGCACGGCTGTACGGAGCGATGGGGGAATCGGGATTCGCCCTTCGTCCGTGAACCGGAGAGAACAGCGCCGTCCGACGCAAATCGCCGATAAAGAGGATCCCGCCGGGATTGAGTGAGCCGATCAGGTTTTCCATGATTTTTGTCGGTTCCTCCCAGTGATGCAGTGAATAGACCGAACAGATGAAGTCGAAGGGACCGAGATAGGTGATGACCTCGGAATCGGCGGCGTCACAGATGAGATACTCGATTCGTTTTGAAAGGCCTGTCTCCTCGATCATGTGTATCGCCCGCTCGGCCATGTTCTTTGAGATGTCGATGGCGGTAATCCGGGCGTCCGGGAATCTTTTTGCGAAGAGACGAGTGAAAAGCCCGGTCCCGGCCCCCACTTCAAGGCACGTCCCCTGTGGGTTGAGGGAGGTGATTCGCCTCAGGAAGGGGGCGTACATGATCCGGGAGATACCGCGATGGCGCATATCATACGTGTGGGCCTGATCCGGGATGGACATCGTGACATGTTCCGCACTGTGTGTGTACTTCATTGTGATACGTCCCTCGCGACCACCGGCCCGCCTTTTGGCGGGCCGGATTGTAAGGGGTGGTTATTTATCATCGTCGGTGGGAGGAGTTTTCTCCTCATACTGCTTCATGTATTCATCGAATGCGGTTTTGCCCACATCCTTCCAGAATTTTTTGTAATACCACCAGCGATGAGAACGCCTGTCCATATGGCCCCAAATATCGCCGCCGTTGACGTCCGGGTCGTGGGGACGGGGCGGTATGGGAGGCCACGGGGACCGGTGTTTTGATTTGGGGTGGAATCCAGGCAGGATCCCGCCGAAGAGGATCCGAGCCAGGATCACCAGACCGAAGGCCTGCCAGTAGCCGATGGCGGCTATGCCGAAAAGTTCCGGCAGCAGCCAATTCCACAACCACATGACCACCAGGCCGAACAACAGCGCAAATCCGACGACCGCCAGCATGCCGAAAAAGACATGGGCGCCTTTGTGTGCGATTCGGCAGCGCTTCGAGCGGGAAGGTTTTGGTGATGTGTCAGTATGTGATGTCATTTTTTATTCCTTTCTCTCTGGTGTCGGTGAAAGATCGCTGAGCGCCTCTCTGATTTTAACGATGCCCCGGGATTTTCGCGCCAAGAGCGTGCCGATCGGAATGTCCCACTCCTCAGACAGCTCCTGGAAGCTTTTACCGATGAATTCCGTTTCGATGATCACCGCCTGTTGATCCTCGCTGAGATCGTCAATGGCCTCAGTGATACGGCGTCTGATCTCGGAGCGATGAGTTTCGTCGTAGGCGTTATATCGATTGTCCGCCAGTATGTCTTCCAGCGCCGGGGCTCGATCATCAGTGTTGTTCCCATGCAGGGATACCGTTGGTTTTCTGGCGCGCAGGGCATCGATCACCCTGTTTCTGACGGCTCGATACACATATGCCGAGATGTTCTCTATCGCCTCCAGTTCATCGGAACGGCTGAAGATACCGAGCATCACGTCCTGGACGATGTCCTCGCTGTCCCGGTCCGCATCTTCACCAAACAGCCGCCTGACGTATCCAACAAGGCGGTTTTTTTCTGTTTCAAAGAACCCGGCGATATTCATGTTTTGTGTATCGGTACTCATGTTTCTTAAGACGACAGTGTTGTCCGTTTATTGCAATCATAGAAGAAATGTCTTTCGGGTGCAATATGGAATGATGTTTCGCAGTTTATATCGTCCGGATGCCCGATTGACGAAGTATATTGGCGGTCGGGGCATGGAGATATACAGATACGTTCATGATAATTCTTGACCGTTCGGGACCTGTGTCGTATAGTATATCAACATACACATATTTTTTAATGGATTTATTTTGGAGTTTTGTATGCCATTGAGAAGAATAAAAGGCCTCACCATAATGGCCTGTCTCGTATTTGTCCTCTCCGGGTGTAGCGTCCTCGGCACAAACTTCCTCGTCTACACTCAGGATGTGCCGCAACTGGCGAACTATAGATTGCTCGAAGATGGAGACTATTTTCTGGCTGTGGCGGTTTCCGGAGGGGGGAGCCGATCGGCGGTGTGGAGCGCTGCGGTGTTTCGCGAGTTGTTCGAGCAGGTCAAGCTGCCGGACGGCCGGAGCATACTCGATGAGATCGACTACATATCGTGCGTGTCCGGAGGTAGCGTCTCGTCGGCGTATTACTGTCTCAACAAGCCTGATGTGGATACCACGCACGAGGAGGAGTACAAACTTTTTTTCGAACAATACCTGAAGGATATGCGAAGCAACATCGAGGCGGCGGTCTTTTATCGCCCCCCCAACTGGTACCGCGTCTTCCTGGAGCCGGAGGAAAAGGCGTATTTTCTCAAGTGGCATTTTGAGAAGAAATTCTACGGGACCGCAACCTTCGACGATCTCTACAAACGACAGGTCCAAGGTCTGTGTCCCACGCTCATTATCAACACCACCCATATGGACAGCGGTGCGAAGTTTCTCTTCAGCACCATTCCGCCGAAAGAGTTCGAAATGACGCAAGAGGATCAGGAAGAACTCTTTGGACATTTTTTGGAATCCGGAATCCTGAGCAGCAATATCCTCTTCGAAGAGGGCATACTGAACACAATGTTTTGCAGGGATATCGGGGTGAATATCGGAGAGATCGAGGTGTCCAGGGCGGTCGTGGCGTCCTCGGCCGTCCCGCTCGTGTTCGGACCGCTCCTCATCGAGGATAAGACCCGGTCGACTCCCGAGGAACCCGTGTACGTGCACCTCAACGACGGCGGCATCGGCGATACCCTGGGACTCGAGTCGATCATGCAGCTTGCCATGAAACGATTCTGCCAGAAGGACTGTCCCTACAAAAAGGGGATGGTCATTATCATCGACGCCAATCAGCGCATCGATCCGACTGATACGGAGGAGGTCATTCGAGCCTTCGGTCTGGAGGGGATGGTCGAGCGAACCAGGGTGGTGTATGCGTATCGGGGCAAGACACTGGCGTATTACGCCATCATGTTCATCCAGAGCAATCCCCGGTTCAACGATATCTCCTTTGTCTATATTTCCCCCTACCTGGTTGAAGATCCGGAGCTCATCGAGCGTGTCGATGAGAGCCCCTACCCGAAAAGCTTCATGCCGCCGGAGCTGGGGGACATCGTTAATAACTTCAAGGCCACGCCCACCCGTTTCAAGATCGATCCCGCACTGGCCGACAGCATCGAATTTGCCGCAGAGATAGTGGTGGGAGGGGTCAGATCGATGATACTCGACAACTACCTTGAGGGATGCGGGATAAGTAATGACACACCCTGAAGCCGTTGTGCCGAAGGATTCGTGTACACCCTGCACACGCTCTCATATATGAGCGTCGTCGACCTATCGGAATGATGCGCCCGTTCTTGTGGTGTGTCCCAACGGCGTATCACCATCATGCTCTCTGATACAGTGCGTGTTGATTTTGTCTTGTCTGTTACCGTTCTCCGCCGAACACTCATGCTCTTATCCGCGACGGATGTTGGTGGTGCCCGGCGGCCCGAGGTGTCCGAGGGCCCGACGGATCTCATGTAGTGCGAAGTGACTATGGCTTGAGTACTATAAAAAGGAGATGTCGTATGCTGTCACAGATACCGATTGATTTAGGCAAGGTAAAAAAGGAGAATATCGACAGGGAAATTCTGCGCGCGGCATTGATCGCAGAGCTTGACGCCATCAATCTCTACGAGGAGATGGCGTCCCTGGCGACGGATAAACACATCAAGGAGATTTTGCTGGACGTCGCCAGGGAGGAAAAGACCCACGTCGGAGAGTTCCAGGCCCTGCTGCTCCGGTTCGATACGGAACAGGAGGAGGAGCTGGCCGCGGGACGGGAGGAAGTCGAGGAACTGATCGGCTCATAGCGTCAATATATATTTTGTCAAGGAGCGATATAATGAGTCTGGGAGAAAAAATCCAGGAAGCGGATTGGAAAAAGGAGAAGCACGTCCCGGTCATTGAGTGCCCCGATGCCGTTGAGAAAGATACATGGACGAAGGTCACCATCGGCCTGGGAAAGGCCGTGGATCATCCGAACACCACGGAGCACCATATCCGATGGGTCGCGGCGTTTTTCTGTCCCGACGGTGACAAGTTCACCTACGAGATCGGCCGGTTCGAATTCAACGCCCACGGCGAATCCACCGAGGGGCCGAATACCGGACCGGTCCATACCCATCACGAGGTGACCTTTTCATTCAAGGCCGCAAAGCCGGGGAGCATTATCGCCCTGGCCCTGTGTAATATACACGGCCTGTGGGAGTCCGAAAAGCGAATCGAGCTGAAATAGCGGGTTCGACGGATAGAAGCGTCAACATGACGGGATATCTCCAAAAGGAAGATATCCCGTTTTTCATGAGCGATAGGGAGGGCCCGACGCGATATGTTATGAGAAACAGTTATCTCACGTTTCGAAGCAGCATATCCGGAACCCTCTCGGTCTTCCGCGGTTTTCCTCCCTTGAATATCCGCGGGAAGTCTGGTATTATCGTGCCGATATTCGGTGGATTCAAAAACGGAAACAATACGTGGAATATAAAAAGGTCACCTGGGAGGGGTATGAGGATTGTTACCGGTGCGTCGTCGGTGACGCCGAGCTGATCATTACGACCGGCTTCGGGCCGCGAATCCTATCGCTTTCGACCAAAGGAACAGAAAACATCCTGTTTGTCGATACGGGAAAAACCCTGGGCCGCGGAGATTGGCGACTTTACGGCGGACATCGGCTCTGGATCGCCCCAGAGACGGAAACCACCTACGCTCCGGATAATGACGGGTGTCTCGTTGAAACGGGAGACGACTTCCTGTCGGTCTTGTCCCGGGATGAGTGTACGGGCATCAAGAAGACGATAACAATCGTCGATGAGAACGGTCTCATCCGCGTCGACCACACGATCACAAATGAAGGAGACACCCTGATACCCGGCGCCGTATGGGCGCTGACGTGCGTGAACAACGTCGGCACGGCCTTCTTCCCGTGGGGAACGGGAGGATCATGGGATCTGAAGAAGGTCGTGTATTGGCACCGATGGATGGATCACGCATCGGAAATCAACGACACACAATTTACGCCGACCGACGACCTCTTTCTCGTAACGCCCGCCGGCCGGGAGGGAAAGGTCGGTTCCGCCTGCCGGGAGGGTTTTATCGGGGTGAGTGCCCGTGACTTCACCTTTGTCAAGACCTTTGAGCGTATGCCCGTCGATTCCTACCCGGACGATAACTGCGCCGCCGAATGCTACACCGGGCCTTATTTCACCGAGCTGGAAACACTGAGTCCGCTGGTGACGTTCTCTCCCGGCGAGCCGCTGACTCATTCCGAACACTGGCTTGTCGCACCGCACTGCGTCGATCCCGCCGACGGCGCCGAAGTGAGGGAGTTCATTGCGCGTCTGAGGGGCTGATGCGGCCGAAAGCATGTCAAGATCGGACAATGAAGACAATATGTAATGAGATAGTATATTTAAATATTATGTGAAACGTTTTGCAGAGGTGGCAGTATGAAACTGATTACATGGTTTTTTCGCATTGTGGCCGCACTATTTCTCTTTCCCGTACTGTTGATCTCATGTCTCCTCATATACTGGAATGTGCGCACGCCGCCGTCGTTTGAGACCGATGCGATATTGAACGTGGAGACCTGGTCGGTGACGCCCAATTTGGATGATGTGAGAACCCAGCATAACTCCAACACGGACCTGATTTTTTTCGACGGGTATTTCTATCTCATTCACGCCCAGACGAAATGGCACCTGGAGGATGTCAATGGGGCGCTTCTTGTGAAGCGATCCCGAGACGCCCGGGAGTGGGAGGAGGTCGCCCGCATTACCGTTCCCGAAACGGACGTTCGGGATCCGAAATTCGCCGTCATCAACGGCAGGCTCTTTCTCTACTTTCTTCCGAACGAATACTTTGACCCCATGCCGCAAACCACCTACTGGACGGTCAGCGATGACGGGATTACCTGGGAGACTCCCCGGGAGATGGATACCATGACGGTCATCTATCGGTATAATGACGGTACCGAGCGATACGTCACCGGGGGAGGGTGGAACATGTGGCGTCCGAAGACGATGGACGGGGAGACCTGGTATGTCGTCGCCAGCGGGAAAAAACCGGTCATAGGGCCCCAGATGGAAGTGACGGGACTCATCGAGGGTGACTCCGTCAAGGAGGAGGGGATGATGCCGCTGTCGGTACTCTTCTCATCCACCGACGGCATTCATTGGGAGGAGGTGTCGGAGGTGTACTCGGTGTTCGAATCCTTTGAGGCGACGCTCGAGTTCCTGCCGGACGAAACCGCGGTCTCCACCCTGAGGATCAGCAGCATGGGTACCGCCGGTTACGCATTCGGAAATCCCACCTCCTCTACCCTCATCGCCACCGCCCTGCCGCCCTATGAGGAATGGTCGTACGCCCCGAGTTTCATCACCCGGCTCGACGGCGCCACGCTCTTTACCGTCGGCGACCGCATGTTCGCGGCCGGAAGAAATCATCTGGGACCCCGGTTCGATATGGGAAACCATATGGCGACGAAACGTACGGCGCTCTTCGAGGTCAAAGAGGATCGGCTGGTGCACCTGTTTGACCTCCCCAGCAACGGCGACACCGCCTATACCGGCGTGGTCATACGGGGAGACGACATATTCATCAGCTACTACACCTGTCCCGTCGACAAGGATTATCCCTGGGTCGTCGGGGTTTGTTTTTTGCCCAAGACCGAGGTGCGCATGGCGCGTATCAGCGCATCGGGACTGGTGACGTATGCGGACCGGATCGCCGCAGGGAATCGGTGATACGCGGCGGTTGGTCCGAGACATATTCATTCAGGCACGAAAAGCAAGGGATTCTCTCATGACAACAAAAAGTACGATGGGCGTTTTGATTCGCATTGTTCTCTCGCTGGTGATCGGCCTTCTGGTCGTCTATCCGTTGTTCCTGTACGGAAGATATTTCTTGATCCATTGACCGGGCCGATCTTTTGGACGAAAGGAGTCGAATCATGGCGTTTTACGATACAAAACTATGGAGCGTTGTAACCTGGATATTCTGGCTGGCGGTGCTCGGTGCGGCGGGATTGTTTTACTGGCTCATCTTCACCACGCTGTTGTAGAAACATCACACACACAGGGTACGGACATGTGTCACCGCAAAGCAATATGCGGGTGTATATTCAGATTAGTTTCCATGTCTCAAGGAGCATGCCGTTATGTCCCAGGGGAAATCAGCCGGGAGGGATACGATCGAGATAGATCTCCCGCCGGTCGGGGTGAAGTTTCTGTGTGACTCCGCTTCAGGGTATGAAGACATCACCCGGTTTAAAGGCATTTCATACTGCCAGGCGGTGTTCGGCGCCACCTTCGGGATGGAACTCTTGGTCGTCCCGGAATCGATACAGGTCTGTCAGTGGGTGCCCATCGTCATGGGGTTCAAGGAGGCCGAAAACGAGTTTGAGCGGTCCATCACCGGTCACCTGCCGTTCCCGACTGAGGGGATTTATATAGCGCCGCTGTTTCTGTTCAGGAAAGATGTCACCCCCGATGTGGTGCTGATTCGCACCGATCCCGATAGTTATCGGGTGATCATCGATTTTCTGGGCTGGGACGGTTTCATCGAACTTGATGGGAAGGGGCTGGATATGACCGGCCTTGCGACGTTTCAGAAGAGTCCCCCCTCCGGATTTTCGAAATGGGCCGTGAAGAACATCAACAGAATACTGGATGTTCTCAATCGATTCAGCCTGTGGCAGATAATCACGACCACTCTCTTTAGGAGCACCTTCATCACCAGGATTTTCGACAGGTTCATTACCAGGTACATGGCCAACATGTCCATGTGTCGAAACAGCACCGTCATCCCCTTTCAGACACACAGGGCGAACATCAGCTATTTTTGTACCGGCGGCGTGGCATGGGGCAAAAACAACCCGCGTCACATGACCTCGGGATTCCCGTACGATACGTTTCTCCGTCTGGATGAAATCCTCGATTACCCGGGAAAGGGGGAGAATGACCCCCGCCTCGATCGACTGGAGAAGAAAAAGAGTCTGCTCCTGGAACGGGCGAAACGGACGCCGGGCTGCACCTTCGGATAGAATACGAGAGGCGATCGAGGTATCATGTTTCTTCACACCGTGATCGTGGGGGAGGAGAGCCCCTTCAGGAAATTGCTGCTCTTTATTTTCGCACGCTTCATCGAGGTGCCGCTTCTCAAGATCTGCTACCGGTTTCTCCGGGGGGATTTGAAGCACATCGGTGATAAATCCCTGTTTCGAAAGCTCGCGAAATTTTTCCTTGCCCGTCCCTTTGGCTACCTGGGTGATACCGGAAAGCCGGTGCCCTATGCAGAGGTGCTGGAATATATCGACACCCTGGACGGCCCCATCGCCGTCGGCCCGTGCCGCTGTCGCATCGGTCATAGGGCCTGTGACCATCCTATTGAGACGGACATCGTTATGCGGACAGGCTACGACGCATGGACCAGGGCGTTTCCGAAGGAATACCGCACCATTACAAAACAAGAGGCAAAGGACATCGTCACTCGCTGTCATGAATTACGGATGATGCACATGGTCTTCATCCACTGTCCGGTGAATCTGTACAACGAATATGTCATTTGCAACTGCTGCACCTGCGGGTGCGTCCCGTATATCATCAACAGGGAGCTGGGGCAGCTCAACTATCCCCTCATCGATGGTTTTTTTCTCGCGATGACCGATCGAGCCCGATGCACAGGGTGCGGTGAGTGCATCGCCGTGTGCCCCTTCGACGCCAGGATCATTGAAGACAAAAAAAGCAGAACGGCGCATAACTGCTACGGGTGCGGCCTGTGCGTCTCGGTGTGTCCCGAGTCGGCCGTCACCATGAAACAGATCGCGGAGTTGCCCCATCGTGATACGGAAGGGCATGGGCCGCAAGGGGTTCATCCAAGACTCTACCGTCAGCATCCCCCCATCACCGAGGATCGGTAACCCACAGCATATCGACTGACAAAATACGGGGGTGTGAACCTCCATGCTTCACAGATGTAATTAATTTCACACCCACTTTCGCTTATCGTCTTCCCAAACCGACCGCAGTGTAGTATAATATCCTATTTCACTTCCACCGGCTGGAACAAAAGATACATGAAAATACTGCCTCTTCCCGAGATACATATCGGTACGGAATCTCTGGATATGCTCATACCCTCACTTAAGGGAATGTCCGCTGAAAAGGTGCTGGTGGTCACCGACCCGGGCATCGTGGATGCGGGCATCTACGGCCAGGTCAGGGAAATCCTCGATGCGGCCGATCGGCGCATTGTCCTCTTTGACCGGGTGGAGCCGGATCCGAGTATCGATGTTGTGGAAGAGGTGGTGGCGCTTGCCCGGTCGGAGAGGGTGGATGCGGTGATCGCCCTGGGCGGCGGCAGTTCGATTGATGCGGCGAAGGTATCCGCCGCGCTGGTCGAAAACGACGGATCGGTGCGTGACTACATCGGCATCGAACTCTTGAAGAAGCCGAGCCTCCCGACGATCGTCCTCCCCACCACCGCCGGCACCGGTAGCGAGGTGACCCCGGTGGCCGTCCTCACCGACGAAGAGGCGCGGATGAAAAAGGGGGTCGCCTCCCGGATGCTCATCCCCCGCGTTGCACTGTTGAATCCGGAATTTACCGTCAAGATGCCGCCGTCGGTGACCGCGTATACCGGCATGGACGCCATGATCCACGCCCTTGAGGCCTTCACCTCGGTGAACGCCACCGATTTCTCAGACGCCGTCGCCCTCCGTGCGGTGCGGCTGATATCGAAACATCTGAGAGATGCCTTCGCGGACGGATAGAACCGAGAAGCGAGGGAGGCCGTGATGCTGGGAAGTCTGCTGGCGGGCATCGCCTTCGGGAACGCCGGAGTGACGGCGGTGCACGCCTTTGCATATCCGCTGGGGGGGATTTTTCACATTCCCCACGGTCTCGCCAACAGCGTCATGCTTCCGGTAATCATGAAATATAATATGGCGGGAAGTGAGAAGAAGTATATCGAGCTGGCCCGGGCCATGAACAATGAATATATAGACGACATCGGTCCTGAGACGGCCGTGACGTGTATCAACGCCCTTTCGGACGATCTTGACATTCCCAGGAATCTCAAGGCCCTTGATATCCCCGAATCCGCCATCGAGGAGATGGCGAACGGCGCCATACAGGTAACACGGCTTCTGTCCAACAATCCGCGAAAGATCGATCTGGACGACGCGAGGACCATCTATACCGACGCCTACCACCGGTAGGCAAACATTTCTCTCAGGAGTTGAATGTCATGTTGGAATTAACAGTAAGCGATTGGAAGGAGCACTACGAGAAGAGGCGGACGACGCCCCGGGAGGCGGTCGGGGTTGTAAAATCGGGAGATCGGGTGGTGACCGGCCATGCCTGTGGGGAGCCGCGGCTGTTCATCGATGCCCTGATTGATCGAGCGGACGAGCTTCGGGACGTAGAGATCGTCCACGTGTTCACCGTAGGGGAGGCCCGCTACTGCCTGCCGGAATACAAAGATTCGTTTCGATTCAACGGCATGTTCGCCAACACCGCCACCAGAAAGGCAGTGTGGGAGGGAACGGCGGATTATACCCCCTGCTATTTTCATCAGGTTCCCCGGCTCTTTCAGGACGGGGCGCTGCCCGTGAATGTGGCGATGATCGTGGTTTCTCCACCGGATAATGATGGTTTCGTGAGTCTGGGTATCAGCGTTGACTACGCCATCCAGGCCGTCCGAGCCGCGGAAATTACCATAGCAGAGGTCAATCCGAATATGCCCCGAACCGGTCCCTGCTCACGAATCCCGGTGACCGATATCGATTACTTCGTAGAGAGCGAACTTCCGCTCTACACCATCACCCCACCGGGCATCAACGAGGTGGCGGAGAAAACCGGAAGACACGTTGCGGAACTCATCCGGGATGGGGACTGCCTGCAGTTGGGCGTCGGGGCGATACCGGAAGCGGTCCTCGAATTCCTGGGAGGAAAGAGGGATCTGGGAATCCACACGGAGATGATATCCGACGGCGTGATGACCCTGGCGGAGAAGGGGGTGATCACGGGGGCCAGGAAGACGCTTCATCCGGGAAAGATTGTCCTCACATTCGTCATGGGAACCGAGAGGCTCTACCGATGGCTCGATGACAATCCGATGATCGACGCCCATCCGGTGGACTACACGAACGATCCGTGCGTCATCGCCCAGAACGATAATATGGTCGCCATCAACTCAAGCATCTCCGTCGATCTTCTGGGACAGGCCTCGTCGGAGTCCATCGGCCCCCGGCAGTACTCCGGCGTTGGGGGACAGGTCGATTTCATACGCGGGGCCGCGGCGTCGAAGGGGGGAAGAAGCATTATCGCCCTTCCGGCCACCGCGAAAGGAGGGGAGGTATCCCGCATCGTGGCTACACTTTTGCCTGGGCAGGCTGTAACCCCGTCGCGAAACGACGTGGACTACGTGGTGACCGAGTACGGTGTCGCACACCTGTGGGGAAAGACAATGAGGGAGCGGGCCCGGGCACTCATCAATATCGCCGCTCCGAAATTTCGAGATTCCCTTGAGCGGGAGTGCCGAAGCCTTTACGGATGGCTCTAATTTCCGCGACCGGTGCCGGATGAGGAGAGCGGTGTGTTATTGGCCGAATGCTCAGAGAGCGGATCGAAGCGGGCATGAAACGACGCTTGGACCCGAGTCGATAATTACCGGAATATAGGAGATGTGATATGACCCTCATGGACGGAAAGGCGTACGAGGAATCATTGAGAAGGCTCAATCTCGTCGTCTATATGTTCGGCGAGCGGATCCATAACGTGGTGGACGACCCCATCATCCGCCCGTCGATGAAGGCGGTGGCGGCCACGTACGATCTGCTGCACAGGCCGGAGCACGAGGATCTGATGTCGGCGGTCTCCCACCTGACCGGGAATAGAATCAATCGATTCTGTCATATTCATCAATCCACCGAGGACCTGGTCAAAAAGAGTAAGATGGGACGCCTCCTGGGTGCGCATACCGCCTGCTGTTTTCAGCGGTGTGTGGGAATGGACGCCCTCAACGCCCTCTCCATCGTCACCTACGACATCGATCAGAAGCATGCCACGAACTACCACCGGCGCTTCCTCGACTACCTCGCCTTTGTGCAGGAAAACGACCTGATGTGCGACGGCGCCATGACCGACCCGAAGGGAGATCGGGGACTCCCCCCCCACAAGCAGCCGGACCCGGACGCCTTTTTGCGTGTGGTTGAGCGGCGGACCGACGGGATCGTGGTCAGGGGGGCGAAGGCCCACCAAACCGGGGCCGTCAATTCCCACGAGATCATCGTCATGCCCACCATCGCGCTCAGAGAGGAGGACACCGACTACGCCGTGTCGTTCGCCCTCCCCAGCGATACGGACGGTATCGTCTACATCATGGGCAGGCAATCCTGCGACACCCGAAAGCTCGAAGCGGGAATGATGGATCGGGGGAATCAGTTCTTCGGTGGGCACGAGGCGCTGGTCGTCTTCGACGACGTCTTCGTCCCGAACGAGCGCATCTTCATGCTGGGGGAGTATGAATTCGCCGGCGATCTGGTGGAACGGTTCGCGTCCTATCACCGCCAGAGCTACGCCTGCAAGGTGGGGGTGGGTGACGTCCTCATCGGCGCCGCGGCCGCCGCGGCCGAGTACAACGG
Organism: Candidatus Zymogenaceae bacterium; assembly: GCA_016931225.1. Lineage (NCBI taxonomy): Bacteria > Deltaproteobacteria > Candidatus Zymogeniales > Candidatus Zymogenaceae > Candidatus Zymogenaceae bacterium. The sequence continues at coordinate 67,452 of JAFGFE010000006.1, read as the reverse complement.
GGTGGCCCGGGCCTCGCACATCAAGGACAAGCTCATCGAGATGAACCACCTCAACGAGACCCTTTTTTGCGGGTGCATCGCCTGCGCGTCGGAGGGGAGCAGAGAGCCCTCGGGAACCTACTGCGTCAACACACTCCTTGCCAACGTACACAAGCAGAACGTCACCCGGTTTCCCTACGAGATCGCCCGGCTGGCCCAGGATATCGCCGGAGGGCTGATGGTAACGCTCCCATCCGAGGCGGACCTGCGGTCGGAGGCGGTCGGGAAGTGGATGGAGAAATACTTCAGAGGGATTGCTGGTGCGCCCACGGAACACCGGCTTCGGATCCTGCGCCTTATCGAGAACCTGACGCTGGGCACGGCGGCCGTGGGGTATCTGACCGAATCGATGCACGGCGCCGGTTCGCCCCAAGCCCAGCGCATCATGATCTCCCGCTCCGTCAACATGAGTGAAAAGATGAAGCGGGCCAGGAAGCTTGCCGGCATCGATGAGTGACGAACCCGTAACAATTGTGGTGAAATACTGCGGGGGGTGCAATCCCCTGTATGACCGGGTCGCCTTGGTGCGGCGGCTGGAGGAGCGTCTTTTCGGTACGGCACGCTTTGTACCCGCGGGCGGAAGAGAATGCAAAGGAGATCTGCTGCTGGTCGTCTGCGGCTGTCACGTGCGGTGCGCGGGGACACACGAATTTTCAGATCTCCCGACCGTCTTCATCGACCGTCCGGAAGGCGTCACCGATCTTGTGAAGCGCATTCGGGCGATGCCGGATGATGCCGAATCAAAAGAATTATCGGAAGAGCGAGGTAAAATATATGGACGCCATTGAAGCCATCATGACCAGACGGAGTATCAGAAAATATACCGATACACCGATTACAGACGACCAGGTGAAGCAGATACTCTCCGCCGCCATGGCCGCCCCCACCGCCGGGAATCAGCAGGCGTGGGAGTTCGTCGTCATCACCGACCGAAAGGTACTGAACGCCCTCCCGGATGTGCATCCCTATTCACGAATGCTTCTGAAAGCGCCGGCGGCCGTCCTGGTGTGCGGCAACCTCGAGACGGAGACGAAAGAGGGATACTTCCCTCAGGACTGCGCCGCGGCCACGCAGAATATCCTTCTGGCCGCCAACGCCCTGGGGCTGGGGGCCGTCTGGCTGGGGGTACATCCCAGGGAGGAGCGGGTGACCGGGATCAGGAAGCTTCTGAGAATCCCCGATCACGTGGTGCCGGTTTCCCTGGTGGCGCTCGGCCATCCGGCGGAGTCCCACCCGCGGGTCGATCGGTACGACGAGAAGAAGGTGCACAAGGACACCTGGTAGTGCCGGGAGCCAAGACGTAAGGCATGCGATCCTCTCACAACGGCTCAATCGCCGTCCACGGTGAAGGAATCGATGACACTCCCGTCGAGGGCGACCGCCTCTACAACAAGCCCGTCGTCTTTATGGAATATTCTCACGTAGTGGTGCTTCATCTCGTAGACCGCGCTGCAGTTGCTTCGCTCGACCTGTCTGTAGAGTCCCGCTCCGCCACCGCCGGAAATCACGTATATCACGCCGCTCTTCTCAAGCCGCTCGTAGGCATGGACATGACCGGAGAAGACAAGGTCGACGCCCGAGTCGATCAATATGCCTTCGATGGAGGGGATCAATTTCTTCTCATCCTCGACGTGCCCCCCGGCGGTGCTGTTGTAGATCGGGTGGTGAAGCACAACACAGAGATACCGCGCATCCGCTGAGGAGAGCTCGTCGGTGAGCCAGCGGTATTGCGGTGATGTAGGGGAGAGGGACGCATTGCTGTCGAGCACGAGAAAGCGCATGTCCGAAACATCCGCCGCGTACCACGTGACCCCTCCGGGGAGAGAAAATCGGGAGGCGAAGGATGTTCCGCCTCCGTCGTGGTTCCCTCTTGCGGGATAGAATGATGTCGTGTTGTTGAGGGGGGCGATGATCTCGAAAAAGGTGTTCCACTGGTCTTCCCGGCCGGGGTCGGTCACGTAATCGCCGGTGTGAAAGACAGCTGAGGGATTTTCCGCCGTGATCGCCGACACGATGGTACGATGGACGTCGTGACTGTGTCGACTGTCTCCGTAGACGATTACCGGGGCCTCCTGGCTGTGTGCCGCAGGCGGAGACAAAAGAAATAAAATGACGGGCAAAAGAGACACCAAGAGGCGAAAACAGAGACCGGACATCTTCATGGGAGTGCTCCTGAAAAAACTCTGTGGGCCGATTATATAATTCTCGATTCGTCGATCGATAGAGATATTTATTTTATGTTTGGATATAGTATACTCTTTCACCGGGACGGTTGACAACCGATATGCGAACTTTCTGATAAGAAGCGATCGAAGAGAGACAGAGGGCGCACTGCACGCCTTTCTCATGCGTACGCGCCGTGAAGAAACAACCGGACCGTGAGCGTGTTGCGCCGGAGAGTGTTTTTTAATCGATTCCCGGGTATACTGAGAGTGAGAATGCGGGGAAAAGTACATGAGCGAAGAACCTCGGGGCATTAAAGCAGATCGAAAACGGGGGGGCCGACGCTTCTGGGTCGGCGTTCTGACGCTTTCCGTCGGGGTGGTCGTGCTGATCGCGGCGGGATTTTTCGTCTCCACGACGTTTATCTTCCGATCGGATCAGGAGAAGTCCGCCCAGGACGAAGCGACGGAGATTCTTGTGGGGATATACGACGCGGAGGCGGCCTACTTCACGGAGCATGGATGCTTCGATGCGGACCCGAAGCGTATCGGCTTTTCTCCCAAGCATCGGCCGCGATACTATTCGTGGGCGATCGTCCACGCCGGGTGCGGGGGATACATCGCCCGGGCGTGGGGAAACCTGGACGACGATGACGCCCTCGATATCTGGGAGATCACCGATTACGACAGACAAAAGCCCATGCACGTCTTCTCGGACGAATTCGACCAAGGATATACCATCGACCCAGAGTCCTCGGAGAACTGGCGGCCGACCGACGGCGGCTTCCTTTTCCCGGCGGGTCGACGGGATTGATGGCGGGGATGCATCATCTGTCGCGATGGATTCTTACGAGACGGTTCTCATTCGCGAGCGATAGAGGAAGATGACGACGATCACGGCGATGGTGCCGATGAGCTGATAGGTTGTTATCGTATCCCACAGCCAGAGGCGGCCGGGGTCGGCCCGGAACACGTCGATGACGCTCCTCTGGATGGTATAGAATAATACATAGGCCAGTGTCAGCTCCCCGGGAAAAGCCGACCGTTTTTTCCGAATCGTCAGGAAGAGATAAATCAGGAGGTTCGCCGCCAGGTGATACGCCTGGGTGGGGTGTAGGGGCACGCCCAGCGGGGCCACGGTGGACTTCGTGAACGTAATCGCCCAGGGGAGGTGTGTGGGCTTCCCGTAACAGCATCCCGTCATCAGACATCCGACCCGCATGATGGTCTGGGCCAGGGGGACGGACGGGATGAGGGTGTCCATCCAATACCAGCCGTCAAGGCCCTTCTTCCGAAAATAGATGACCAGGGCGAGGAGCGACCCCAACAGCCCCCCGGCCGCCGACCACCCGGAGAAGATGAGGGAGAGAATCGTGTGGGGTCCCTCCTGGTAGTCCGAGAGAGAGAACAAGACGTGGAATAACTTCGCGCCGAGAAGCCCGGCAGAAATCATCAATAGGAGGATGTCGACGCCGATCCAAAACGAGTCGTCCCTCCGTTTCAGCTCCCACAGAAACGAGACCACGGCCGCAAGCAGTCCGAGGGTGACGAAGACGCCGTAGGAGTGAACGACAACTTCCCCGATAGTGAATAATTCCGGATGCATGGACGGGCTGTTATCCTCGCAGGTCCGATATGCAAAATAAATTGGTCATCGTGCCGGCCGGGAGCCGGACGGGTCAGCCTGACGGCGGGCGTCTTTTGTGCCTTCAAGTAGTTCAATGAGTGAGCGGAATACGTCGTCGATATCGTGACGGTGCATACAGTGATCCATCCCCAGGGGGCAGGGGGAGCCGTATCCCGGGCCGCGGCCGCTTCTGATGCAGGGGACATTCTGATCAGTCGGGCAATGTGCCTGGAGGTGTGCCTGACCGCTGTATCCATACTGCCGGTGATCGGTGGGGCCCCACAGGACGACGGCCGCGGTGTCGCACAGGTGGGCCGCGTGCATAAAGAAGGAGGCCGACGTGACGACCGCGTCGACGTATCCGGGAAGCATCGCCGCTTCGGGTATCGTCAGGATACCCCGAAGGCTGTAGGCGCCCCTGATTTGGCGGGAGGTTGAGGTGCCCGCCTGAATGACACCGAATCCCTCATCGATCATTCGGCCTACCAGCTCTTCCCACATCTCTATGGGCATTTCCTTTCTGGGCGTTCCCGCCGACGGTGCGACGAGAATGTTTGTCTCCTTAAGCGGTATTCGGGCCAACAGGTCCGGGTCAGGGCCGTGATCGTCCGCGAGGTATAGTGTTTCCTCTATGGGTGTCGGCAGGTTGAAGAGCCGGGCGAGCACCTGGTAGGCACGCATGCGTCCCTCTCTGAAATCGGGATCGTCCCAGTATGCCGTGGCGATGATGGGAGAATTCGGTTTCGGATGCCCGATCTCGGAAATCGCCGGGTGCCCGGAAAAGATCGGGACGAAGGGCGACCGGGCGATCAATTTAAAGCTCCTCGTCGGGTCCCGGTCGACGGCGGCCTTGAGTACGCCGGAGAGCATCAGCGCGTCTCCGAGGCCCCCGATGGGATTGATCCAGATGTTCCCTGTAGCGGGACGATCCGCAGGCCGAATCCGCCCCGGGGGAGGCGGCGGCATATGAGGCCTCATTGGTCGATATTCGGGGTGAGGCGCGGCGGTTATCTCCCGCTTTTCTTCCGGAGTATACCGAACGCCGGTAATCGGCTCGAAGTATTCCTCGATGAATCGGCGTTTGACGACGCACAGCGGGGACCTGTTCATGAACGAGCCGGTATCCACCATCGCGTCCAGCGGGCACCCGCCGTGGCAGATATCCCAGAACCGGCACGACGCACAATCGCCCTGACGGACGATTGCCTGCCTCTCCCTCAGTGTCTCCTTCCCCTCGGCGGCGAACGCCTCGTCGAGGGTGATGTCATCCAGGGAGCCGAGTCGGATAAGGTTCCAATCCGAAGATCTCCCGCACTGGGAGAGGGTCCCCGACGGTCCAAGGCTGATGTGGGAATCGGCGCAGGCTCCGGATTCGCCGCAGATAAGCGAGGGCTGTCCGTCCACGATCGTCTTGGTCAAAGAATAGAAGGGCTGTATCGTGGGGTAGCGATCCCTGTGGGGCCACCAGACCGTAAAGATTTTTCCCAGGAAGTCGACGAACTCGTCGGGGGTGATGGCGAGGTCCATCGGCTGGCGCTCGAAGAAATAGACCGGGTTGAACATCACCGATCCGTCCGGCGTGAAGTTTGTCAGGAAGTAAAACAGGTCGAGGGGTCTTTCCAGGGAGAACCTGGTCACCACGTAGATCATCGCCCAATCGAGCCCCGCCTCCTCCAGGGCACGGACGCCCTTCAGAAAACTCCTGTTGTAGGCGTCTGAGTCTATGGTTTTTCCCAGGCCCCGGATGTTCGGTATTGGATCGTAGCTGGTGCTCACCTTGGTGATGCCGAGTTTTTTGAATATCTCGACGAACTTCGAAGAGAACAGGGTCATGTTGGACTGGATTTCATGGGTGAGGCGTCCCTTCGTCTCCGCGCAGTGGGTTTGTTGGAAACGATAGGCCTGCTCGAAGTAATCGGGACCGAGAATGAGCGGCTCCCCTCCGTGCCAGATCAGTTGAAACCGCTCCCGGGGATGATTCTCAAGGTACTCGTTGATGCGCACGAACAACAGCTCCAGGCGCTCAACAGACAATGTGTTGTCCCCGGCCGCGTCCTTTCTGACCACGTCGCAGTAGATACAGTTGCCGTTGCAGGCCTCGGTGGGCTTGAAAATCATGGTCGTCATGATCGCTTCTCCCTGGGTGTGCCTTTACTCGCCCGATATTGCTCCACTACCTCCAGCATTTCCGTCGCAAATTCGCTGCAGCCCGTGGGCACGGAGCCGTTTTGCACAAACGCCCCCATACAGACCCGCCATCCTGGGCAGCGGGAACAGGGATGATCGGTGAGGAAAAATCGCTCTCTCGGGCTGGTCCGAAGCGCGTACTCGGGATTATCCTCACGGGAGTCGATGCCGGAGGGGTCGTCGAAGATGAAATCGCCCGCCGTCAGCTCCTGGTGGGATAGGGCGACCCGTCCCCGATCGTCCAGGTGGAAGAACTCGTTCGGGTCTTCGAAGTATATCCCCCGCCAATCCACCGAGCCGCCGGTTTCGAAGTTGTCTGCAACGAAAACGAAGGGATCGATGGGCGAGTGGGGAGCGGGTCCCAGTACGGCGAAGGTCATCAGATCCAGCAATGGTTCCCAATGATGCGGACCCGGGATAATCCCGGAGGCGACGGACACGCCCACCGATGAGAGTATCTGAAGGGATGTGATATTCTCAGGATCACTGCAGGGGAGGTATACCCGCACCTTCATCCGCCGCATCCGTTCGAGCTTATTCTTCACATTCCGAAAACGCCCCATTCGGGCGAGGAAGAGGGCGACGGAAATCCCTCCCCAGTTCTCCGGGATATCGATATCCTCAAATGAATTGCCGGTATCGACGATGACCGAAAAGAGTCGATTCCCGGACTCCCAAACGTCCCGAGCGGCGAAAAAGACCTGTTCCGGATCGTTCACCCGAACGGTGATCAATTGCCTCCCCAGGCGGTCGAACAGTTTACGGTTGTGAGGACAAACGAGATTTGGCGAGCTCACTTTCTATCTCCATCAGGCGAACCGGCGCCTCATTCATGAAGCTGTTCATGAGGTGACAGACACCCCCACCACTGCAGCGCCCTTCCTCCCGATGTCGACAGCCGTCGCACTCATCGAAGATACCGGCCAGCTCGGTCCTGATTTTTCGGTTGAGGTCCATATAGAAATCCGCCGCTTCCTGCAGTGAGTTGAATTCCAAGAGCGATCGCTTGTGCAGCGTCGAAAGGGGAAAACATGCGTACACAGACAGGTCCGGCATAATATCCACGGCCGGTCCGCACCCGAACCGTACGGGCCCGGATACGCGGAATATCCACCCGAGCTGCTCGTCGGTAAAGGCGCACATCGGGAAGCCGCAATCCAGGCCGGGGCTCACACGGAACCGGTCGAACTGGGGACGATAGGAATAGAGGCGGGCGACGACGTCTTTCATATCATCGGGGGAAATAGAAAGATTATCGACACCCGGGATGGGTGAGGCCATTCCGAACCGAACATGCCGCTTCAGTCCGAATCGACCGATGAGGTCGAAGATGAAATCGATCTCGAAATCCGTGCGGTAGATGTTGAAGCCGACGGCGCTCCAGGGTCCCATGATAGAGAGAAATCTATGAAGCTGCTTTGTTTCATTTTCAGCCGCCGGTGTTTGCTCCGGGTTGTTGATATTCACCACGAAGTTGAGATGCTCGATCGGAATGGAGGTAAGGTGCTCCGAAAGTTCCCCCAGTTTATTTTCGGACATGATGCCGCTGGTAAAGACGGTCACGTGAAAGCGGCGTTCCATGAGATAGAGAACGATATCGACAAAATCGGGGTGGAGCGTCGGTTCACCGCCGAGAAGTGAAATGTGGCGTGCCGAGGAAGCCTCGAGGAAATCCACCACATACAAGAAGTTTTCCCAGGAGAGCGTGTGGCCGTCCGGCGAATTTTCCATCTCTTTTCTGGCGAAACAGTAGGGGCAGGATCGTACGCACCGGGTTGTCAGCAGGAGATTTGCCACTCATATACTCCGATAACGGGAAGCGAGGATAAAAAACGCCGATATCCGTCAGTGCCCTTCCCGGAAACGACAACAGATGCGTATTATCGAGTGACGGGGGGCCACGTCGGCGTATCGGCGCGTTCGGAGACCTTATCCGGTCTGTTACCACCAATTTACGTAATAATCACCGTAGTTGTAGTAATAGTCTCCGTAGTTGTAGTAGTAATCTCCGTAATTATAATAGTAATCACTGTAATTATAATAGTAATCGCTGTAATTATAATAGTAATCGCTGTAATTGTAATAGTAATCGCTGTAATTGTAGTAGTAGTCGCCGTAGTTGTAGTAGTAGTCGCCGTAGTTGTAGTAATAGTCGCCGTAGTTGTAGTAATAGTCGCCGTAGTTGTAGTACATATTGACGTAGCCGCATTCACCCTGGCCCTGCGTAACTATGGCAGTCACCCCGAGCGATCCGGCCAGGGCCAATCCTTTGGCCATACGTTTCATAGCCTCACGCCTGGAGACCTTTTCTTCCAAGATGGGCGGCATATTTATCTTGTTCTTCTTATCGTCCATGGGCGTTCCTCACTTCAAAGACGAAATCAAAAACTTGTTTGTGTTACCAATATTTATAATACTACAAACCTGACGGGCTTACCGGAGAAATGACGACAGAGAATCGTCAGCCAAACGCTCTTATCGTTCCAGGTAAAGATATTATACGGCACCGATGAGACACAGTCAATACTTTTTATGGAAAAAACACCTTTTATCTGAAGCAAAAACATTACTGTTTTAGTTTGGGATATCTTATGTTCTCACAGACAGGAACATATATGAACCACCGATGATGAACAGGATATTGGCCGTCCATGCCGCGAGGATGGGGGGGAGGGTGCCCGCATTCCCCAGGGAGACGCAGATGCTGTAGGTCACCCAGTACAGAAACGCGATTGCAAAGGCCACAACCACACTTGCTGAGATGCCGCCCCTCCGACCGATGATGATGGCGAAGGGAACCGAGATTAGCACCATAATGAAGTTCGCAAATGGATATGCGAGTTTCGACATCAGATCCACCTGGTACTTGGTGGTTTCGTAGCCGTCGGCGTTGAGTTTGGCGATATACTGTTTCAATTCCCGATAGGACATCTGATCGGTGTTTTCTGCGAAGACGATCATGAAATCGTCCGGGGTCTCGGAAAGTGAAACCAGCTTGACATCGTATTTACTTGTTTCAAACCTGCCCTGCTGATCATAGGTGTTTTCGATCATGTTGTAGCATCGCCAGAGGGTGCCGTTCCACTTTGCCCGCTCCGCCATGATGCGCCGTTTCAGTTGAAAGGAGTCGTCGAATTCGAGAATGACGAAATCGACGATCACCGATTTTTCCGGGATAAAATGTCCGACATAGTATATGGTGTTCCCCCGACGTATCCAGATTTTATACTCCTGGTACTCGGATTTATAACTGAGCTCGTTTTGCTTGATCTTCACGGTGTTGATGTATTCATTAATGCGGTTCGATTCGGGAACGATGTATTCGTCTCCGAAGAATGCGAGGACGCTGATGAGGAGCGAACAGGCGATGATGGGGGTGATGATGCTTATATATCCGACGCCGCTGGCTCTCATGGCGATCAGTTCCAGGTTTTTCGACATGAGACCCAGGGATATGAGGGTTGCGAGCATCACCGCCAGTGGCAGGGAGACGAACAGCATGTACGGAATTTTCGTGGCGAAGTACCAGATCGCCGTAGCCAAGGGCACCTGATATTCGATGATCTTGTTCATGTCCTCGAAGATATCGACTATCAGAAACAGCACGACGAACGACGCAACGGTCAATAGAAAGATATAGAGGAATTGCCCCGTAATGTAACGTGTCAGGATACTCATCGACTCACCCTTGCCCACATCTTGCGTATGAACTCCATGAGATCATTATACAGAACAATAATGTAAACCGGCGATTCACGGCCGGTTTTCACCAGCATGTACACCCCGGCAATACCCAGGACGATATTTCCGATCCACATGGAATAGAGCGGTTGAACGATTCCGTTTTTCCCGAGGAATTCCCCGATTGCCATGAAAATGTAATAGATAAGGAGAACGATCAATCCCAGGATGAGACTGCCCGATTTTCCTCGGGGATTTGTCTGAATACCCAGGGGGATACCCATCAGCATGAAAACGATGCACGCGAAGGGTAAGGCGAACCGCTCGGATATATCGGTGTAGCGACGGTTTATCTGTGAATTGAAATCATTGACGATCCACTCTTTTTCGGCATACGGATTATCATTGTCGGGCGGCGTTTCGTATTCGTTTTCGTAGTAGTCAAGCTGTTTTTCAATAGAGGCCACGGTTTCGAACATCTCGTTTATGGTTCGTTCCCTGTCCTTCTTTTTGATGTTGCCCTCTTCGTCGGTGTCTCCGAAAATGTCGATATTCAAGTCATAACTGCTTACGGCCAGGTACTTATCCGAGTCGCTGAACTTGTCGTCAAGGAGCACGTTCGCGTCCAGCATCCTGATGATGACGTTGGACTCATCATCATTATTGATGATGTAGCCCTCCCGGGCGATGATGGTCAGCTCCACTTCGAGATTCGCATCGTCATGGATCATGATGCCGTAGAAATGATCCGAACCGACCGGGATCCGATCGATGTAGATAATCATCCCGTTGATGTTATTGAAGACCTTTTCGTCGAGGGCGATATTGATCTGAGCGGAGACGACACTGACCAGGAAATTCTTGAAATTGTAGTTGTTCCGGGGAGCGACGTACATAATCATGTATGACGTGACGAAGTACATGAGTATGCTGAAGAGTAAAATGGGACGGATGAGCTGGTAGATGCTCACCCCCGAGGTCTTCAGGGCGACGACCTCGTAATCTCTGGATGCCCGTCCCAGTGTCAGGATGATTGCCAGAGCCAGGGACATCGGAATGGAAAAAACCAGGAGATACGGAAGCATCATCCAGAGCATGTTCAGTATTTGCAGCAATCCCAGACCCTTGTTGACGATCAGGTCCATGAGTTGGAATATCCTGCCCATGAGGATGACAAATGTGAGGATGGAGAGCCCCAAAAGGAAATTGCCCAACACCTCCCAGATGATATGTTTTGGTATAATGGTTTGCATAATCTATGTATTGTAGACTATCGCCCATGGCTTGTAAATAGAAATCGAGCACGGCGAAAACGATGAATCACGCTGATTTTGTTTTTTAGGCAATGGCGATGAGTGCTTTGAGCGGGTGGGCGTGGCCTCTGGCCCGTTTCTTCTCTGGCGGTATGTCACCGGCGAAAACAATCATTCTGTGCACGAACAAGGGATGGCGGTCCGGAGCGGCTCGGTTCACATATCCCTATTTATCCTCTTCCTTCTCGTAGACGGCGATGGGTACATCACCGATGGGGTAGGGATCGATATATTCGAATGTCTCCTGGTCGATCAGGTAGAATTCTATCTCTATCTTTATGACGCTCCGGCAGGTATCGCACAGCTTGCCCCGGTTGATCTGTTCACCCTTTCGAGCGCCGAAGAGATACGTCCGCCCCGCTTCCAGGGGAAAGACGAGCTCCCCGGTCTCATCTGTGTGGTAACTGCCGTCATTATAGAGGGGTACGATGTAACACAAGCCCGGAGGCACTTCCAGGATCATCGACCTGATACCGATGCCCAGCTTGGTGTCGTTGATGGAGGTGATATATGAGTCCGATGCGCTGTCCACCAGGATGGTGGCGTGTTCTCCCGGCTCGACCGGAGGCGTTGTGTAGAGGGTGTGGGTGACCGGGCCGAAGCCGACCCATATCACCGAAGCCAGGAGGATCGTAAAAAACCTGATGAAGCGAAATGGATGCATCGTGTACCCTTGGCGACGGAGAAAAGAGATCGATGGTATGTCGATGTCAGATGGTAGTAGATGGAGAATCATCTGTCAACCCAAAAAAATCCATGTGAATTGTTTTGAATATGCCGTTCCAATATCTGATGCGTTTGATAGTATGATATGAAGACACGGACGCCGTAAGTACCGCAGATAATCCCTTGAGGATTATGTAAAAATGTATTATGCTTAAAAAAAGTATTATTTACCGGAGTCTCCCATGAAGATTACTCGAAGCGTCACTTGGATACTGTTGGGCGTTACATTGTGTGCCGCTTTCTTGGTCGGCATTGTCTTCGCCCAGAACGGTGATGCGTCCACGGCGTCGGTGGTGTATATCGACGGGTTTGTCGATGTGCGCTACGCCGGGACGGAGGAGTGGGTGTCTCTTCCGGAGAGTGCTGTATTATCCGTGGGCGACGAGATCGAGACGGATACGGAGAGCGAGGTGATCCTTGCACTTCCCGACGGGAGCAAGGTGAAGATCGGTTCCTCCAGTCGGGTGCTCATCAAGGAGCTGGGATTGTTGGAGATCACCAATGTCTCCAAGACGACGCTCGAGGTGGTTTCCGGCAAGATACGGGCGGCGGTGACGCCCTTTGTAAGCAAGGAGTCCTCGTTCACGGTGGAGACGGAGAACGTGTCCATCGGCGTACGGGGCACGGACTTCGGCGTGATTTTTGATCCCGACACGTTTGTCACGACCATTATCAGTATTCAGGACTGTGTTGAGGTGGTGTCGACCAATTATCCCATGCTGGACGCGGTGATGGTGTGCACCAGCGAGGAGCTGTTGGTGTCGGCGGACGGGATGCCGGGTGAGGTGCTGGGCGTGGACGCCGAGAAGCTGCTTGAGTTTCTTGAGGAGATGCGGTTTCAGGGCGAGGGCGCCGGCGGCGAGGGCGCCGGGTTTCCTCCCGAGGTCGTTCGGGCGATATTGAACGGGACCATCAACCTGGAGGACGTGGAGGAGGGGATACTGCTGCTTCGGGACAGCCTGACGCCGAGGGGCACCGTAGAGATTGTTGGTGACGCGGAGGACGACGAATACGATATCGTGAAGGTGGAGTACAGCCTTGACGCGGGGTTCACCTGGCATGAGGCGGAAGGGACGACCCACTGGTCGTTCGAGTATGTGCCGGATCACTTGATGGTGTACGAGGTGATGGTTCGGGCGACGAACGATGCGGGTTTGGTGTCCGATCCGATGGATTTCGGTCCATGGATGATCACGTACTGGGATCTGACATACGAGCAGGTTGGCTGGGAGTATGTGGAGGCGTTTTTCGAGGTGTTAGAGACCGGAGACCTCAGTGCGCTGGAGGATTTGATATCGGACGATTACCTGGGCTCTGCGGGGGGATATTTCTCCAAGGAGGAGCTGATATCGGCGATAGAGGAGTTTCTCGCCAGCAATCCCGGAGCGGTGTTCAGCTACACGATCGATCGGGTATATAAGGGGAGCGTGATCATCACGGTGACGTGGCAGTTGAGCCTGCACGGCCGTACCTGGGACGGCGTGGTGACCTTCTGGCTGTCCGAGGAGGATGGGTTTGCGCTGGTGAAGACCGAGGGGGACCTGGAATTTCCGACATACGTACCCAGCGGTTTGCCCGCGGGTCTTACGGTCCAGGAAATTTTTTGGCCGGAGCCCTATCCGTGCAACCGGGGAATGGCGGTGCTTCTGATTGCACCGAATATACCGTCTGATGTAATGGAAGTGACGATTATTGCGGCGGATTCAACCTGTGGAACATTCTACTATCTCACCCTTACGCGGGACTACTATCTCGCCGAAACCGGTTATCTGGACGGCTTCGGAGGCGTTTTCGCCCTGTATGATGATTTCAACTGCGGAAACCCGGTATCCTGTTTTGCACCGTTCGCATCATACAACGGATTGTTTGAACCGGCGGAAGTGATCGTGACATTTAACGGATACGGTTACAATTTCGTACAAATCCTCGAGTTGTTTTAATGAAAGGTTGTCGTGGAACGAAGACAAATGTGGGCTGAATCCTTTCTGATGGAACAATGTGATCGGATAATCTGATAATACCCGGACAGGTCACAGGGATCGTTCGATAATCGGCCTGATACCTTGTACTATCGGTGATTGTTCCACGTGTATTTCTCTTAAATATAAAATGATCATATATAAATTGGATAAAAGATAAGGAGGAATCCATGAAGAGTATATCTGTTCGGTACAGGGCCGTGATAGCTTTTATGGTGATTTTCCTTATATCGATGACAGCGGGGGCATTCTGCGGTGATTCGGTACTTCTGGTTACCGCAGAGGAGGCGGCACAGCCGTCCATCCGGGCGGCGGGTGAAGAGAAAAATGACGGTCCCGTGATATCCATACACAGCCCGGAAAACGACGCCACTCTCTCCGGTACCTTTCGGCTCTATATAGAGGTGGAAAAAAAGGAGGATGGGGCCGATGTCCTCATGGATTCACTGAAGGTGCGATACCTCAAGGTGGTCCCCATCGATATCACCGATCGGGTAAGGGACTACATAAGCGGCACAAGTCTGGATGTGCCCAATGCCGAATTTCCGGCGGGGAATCATCGGACGGAGATATACATCGAAGACGCAGAAGGGTACGCATCGAGCAAGGTCTTTCATGTGGAGGTCGTCGAGGCCGAATGAGAAATGAGGGCCTGATCATTCACGCCACAGAAAACGTGGACGTGTTATATCAGTATATTGATAGAGGATGAGGAAAAGGCCGGCGATGTGAGAGGCCTCCCGGCAGAAACAAACCCGCATTGATTGTCTCAATCGATGCGGGTCTGATTTTTATCGCTGTGTTTGAGGAATTTCCTAAGACGTCGCCGTCTTTTCCCTTTTATCCAGCTCGGCCCGAAGCTTGTTGTGTTCCTCCCGGGTAATGGGATAGAAAAAGGAGACGACGATGGAAAGGATCAGCATTATCGCCGTTACCGGGCCGATGAGAAACTTGATGGCGAAAATCGCCCTATCGGTCTGTATCATGTTGGCCACATATCCCGACCACTGCAGGAAGATGCCGACGAGGAAGAGGGAGAGGGAGGATGCGAGCTTCTGGAGAAAAAGCGTAAATCCGGTGTACATCCCCTCCCGCCGGGCGCCGGTTTTCAGCTCGTCGTAATCGATGCAATCGATGATCATCGCCCAGGGGATCAGGTGTGCGGTTGAAATGCCGATGCCCGCGAGGAAACAGAGCGCCACGAGAACCGACAGGGGAATCCCGGGCTTCATAAAGAAGAGGAGGCTCATCACCAGCGCCCAGAAGGCCATGCCGAATATATAGGCGGGTTTTTTGCCCAGCTTGTTGGAAATGAACACCCAGAAGGGAAGAAACAGCGTGGCTGTGACGAAGAGGGTCCCCATCAGGATCGGGACATCGTCAACGGTTAGACCAAGCACATATGTGATGTAATAGAGGAACGTGGCGGAAAGAACATCCACACACGCCCAGCTCAACAGAAAGATGATCATTGCGAAGACGAAGGGGCGGTTCTTCACGGTCTCCTTGAGTGACTTCCACAACGACAGGGACGCCATCTCCTGAAACTCCGGCCGTTCCTTTGTTCCGAAAAAGCATATCACCAGCGGGATGATCGCGAAAAGGCCGATGGAGATTCCCATCATGGAATACCCCTTCGAGAGGCTCGGGTAGGCGCCCACGATGATCATGGGTACCACCGCCGCCACCAGGCCGAAGATGATCGAAAAAAACATGCGGGCGCTCACGAGCGTCGTGCGATCGTCGTAGTCCAGGGTTAATTCCGGCATCAGGGCGGCGTAGGGGATGCCGGTTACGGTGAAGCATGTCCAGAACAGCAGCGACAGGATCGTATAGGTGGCAAAAAGGAGCCCCTGGTTCCCGGCGGCAAACGGGTACGTCTGCCATATCAGGAGGTATGTCACGGCCAGGGGAATGGCGCCAAACAGGATGTAAGGTCGCCGCCTTCCCCAGCGGGTTTTCGTGCGATCACTCAAAAAACCGACCGTCGGATCGGTGATCGCATCCCAGGCCTTGCCAGCAAGGAGTATGGTGCCGGCGAGGACCGGCTTGAGACCCGCTACATCGGTAAGAAAATAGAGATAAAAAAGCATCGTAACCGTAAACAGGAGGGAAAAAGACGAATCTCCCACACCGAACAGGACCTTGCGGTAAAACGGAAGCTTTTCGGTGGATAACGATTGATTGGTTTCCATACTTTCCTCGCCGTAAACGGATCGTATTTCATGGTATAGTACTGGAATGAACCCGTGATGTAAAGGTTTAACTTTTTTTGGACATTTCTTTTTGATATAATCTCCTCCATGACTAAGGAATACACCATAGAAACCGGCGACGCCGCGAAACGACGTTTTCTGGACCGGATCAACCAGGGCGGCCGAATCGACGAGAAAGAGCTGTCCCTGCTCTCGTTCGAGGAGCGCCTGTGGATCATCCAACGCACACCGGTTCGGGGCAAGGCCCGCGTCATCATCGCGTCACCGGATTCCATACAGCTGCTCAAGAAGCTCTCGCCCCAGGAATTATACCTGACCATCAAGGAGTCATGGAGCGACGACGCGGCGCTTTTGATGGAGATGATCTCTCCGGATAAGCTGACGTACCTTCTGGACATGGATATCTGGAAGCGTGATCGCATCGATCTCGATCGGTTCCTCGAGTGGCTCCAGCTCATTTCCGAGGGGGGAGAGCGCCCGTTAATTCGCCAGCTCTTTTCCCTCGATCCGCCCCTGTTGGTGTTGTTTTTCAAGGGGGTCATCGAGGTGACCTCGCGCAATCTCGACCAGGACCCCCTGGAGATGTCCGATGGGGGGTGGACTAGTTTCGATGATTCATATTATTTCAAGCCGAGGAGCGATGAGATAGACCTCGATATGATCGTCACCGTTCTTACCCGGTTCTTCGAGCTGGAGCCGTCCTATTACCACGTCATCATGGAGGGCGTCAAGGGGGAGTTTCCCTCACCCCTGGAGGAGGAGGCTTATGACTACCGCTCCGCCCGCATGACGATGATCGGATTCCCCGAGTTCTACGAGGCGAGGGAGATATTGCTCTATGAAGATCCGGAGAAGATATCCCGGGAGATGAAGAACGGGATCGAGAAGATCATCTACCTGAATGAAAACCAGGAGGACGAGCTTCCCCCCCACTACTGGCTGATACCGAGAAGCGGCGAGGGCATCCTGGAAGACCTTCTGGTTGAGGCCGACGGTTTGGAGGGCGATCGACCGATACTCTGGGAGCTCTCCTATCTCATCCACAAGCTCGTGGCGGCCGGGGGGGTGGATCTCTCCGACACGGACGAGATCATGTCGTCGGCCCGGATGGCCCGGGACTACATCAACATCGGCCTGGAATATGCCGACTGTACGGCGATGGACGAGGGGAGGCGGCTTCTCCGGGAGGTATATCTACAACAGTTGTTTCGACTCGGATACTGCGTCACGCTGGACGTGGTGCGACGGATGTCGTCCCTGGTCAAAAGGCTCGGTCAGCGGATCGATCCGAGCCTGTGGGGGGGCACGGCCCGGGCGGTCATAGACGGACTCACGGGCGTTCGGCCCTATTATTACGTGGGGTTGACGGAAAGTGGTGAGGATTTCAGAAATTTCAGCACCATGGCGGATATCCGGACGACCATGGATTTTCTCGACACATTGTCCAATGTCGTTCTATTTGTCTCGGAGTTGGTGGACATCCCGGTGGAGATCGAATCGTACCTGAAGCGAAACGCCCCCATCCAGGAATGGGGCCTTGACCACCTCTTTGCCACGGCACTGGTTCGGAGAATTCTGATGGGTGACTGGGAGGTGATCCCGGTCACGAGTGAGGAATTAAGAAGGGTTACAAAAGCCCTCGATGAGGGGGGTGCTGTCCCTGGGACTGTTCGAGATGAGCTGGAAGAGCTGATCGATCGTATGGCCGGGGTTGCGGGCGTCGGGTTCGGCGATACCGCCCGGGAGCTTGTTCAGAGGGCCGCAGACGGTCTGTTTCCGGAGCTGTGCGGCATGGAGCCCGAGCACATCGACGCCCGTTTCATCAGCGGGGTCATTACCCAGGTCAGCCAGACGCCGGAACCGATAGACGACTGACACTCAATCCGATCGACGCAGACCCGCCTCCACCCGGTCCGGACGGCGGCGTGGGGGGTGACATCGCGGTGTTTGCATATCCCGCCCGCGAGGAAAATCCTCCCCCGTACGGACATTCCCGCCGCCCCTTACCGGGAGGACGGTTCGCTCTGAATTCTCAGCACGTTGTCCCAGGGAACCTCCACGAGGCCGTATTCCTCGGTGAGGAACATCACCGTCCCGGTGGCGGTTTCCATCGGCCCGATTCCCTCCGTCCTGCTCTTGTACCATTTCACGTTGTAGAATGTGGTGCCGTCTTCCAGGTACACGGTAAACGAGCCGTGTCTGACTAATCCGTATCCGCTGCAGCCGAAAAGCCCCAGCAGCAGGCAGAAGATCACGCTTAATGCCATCAGGCGTTTCATGGTCATCTCCTATTCAGATACACTCTTACTATTCTACAAGAGGGGAAAACAGCTGTCAACGGGGAAAAAAGCGACGGTCGCGCCGAATTGTCCTGTATAATAAAATATATACGATATCGTGTGCGCCCATCCGCAACAAGGGCACGGAGAGACACCGAAGAGGACGGTCTGCAAATCTCGTGATACGTCACGTCCGTGAACCGGCGCTGGGGCGGAGGTGCGAAATCGACTATGGCCGATCCGAAATACTACGGGTATGATCGAAACATCGCCGTCGGCGCCGCCGGGCGCAGGCTGTGTACGGCGATCGTGACGCTGGCGGCGACTGCCTTCGTCATCGTGTCGATATTCATCCTGAGGTTCGGGTCGAAGCTGCCGATATACATCGCCGAGGAGGCGCTCCTCTCGCTCTTCGGCGTGGAGGTGAATGTCGAGTCCGTCCGTCCCGCAGGGATCTTGTCCCTCGCGATGGAGGATCTCTCCATCAAGGAGAGCGCCTTCGATCTATCCGCCCATACCGCCGTGCTGACCATCAGGCCGTCGGCGCGGGGTGTCACTCTCACCCGGTTCGTCCTGGTCGATCCTGAGATCAACATCCGAGTGAAGAACGACGCCGCCGGGAGACGGGAACTCCAGGCGTTTATGGATCGCCTGGCGCATGTACGCGTGGAGGTCACAAACGCCAGGGTCACCGTCGAGGGGGTGAATCGATCGATGACGTTCATCGGGCTCACCGCCGTGCATCGGCGGTTTTTCGACGTCGGGTTCATCACGGCCGACGGCATTGTGACGACATCGGGCGACGAGCGGGGCCTCATCCTCTCGGGAACGATCACGGCCCGGCTCTGGATGCGGGGCATGGGGGAAAGGCGCATCATAACGGGAGACGTGGCGGGGGAGGGCATCGGGTACGGGGTCGGCGACTATCTCTTTTTGGGGGACGGCTTTTCGGCCCCCCTGGTGCTGGAGGATGACGAGCTTTCCATCACCGGGTTCGGTATCTCCGGCTTCGGCGTTCAGAACGACGCTCGGCATCTGTCGTATTCCGGCATGAACGCCCGGGGCGATCTTCTGCTCTTTCCCCTTCCCGAGCATCCTGCCCGGCGGGGAGTCGTCTTTTCGGATGTCACAGTATTTGTTCCGAACACTGGAGAGATATCCCTTGAACTCCTCGACGTCCGGGCGGGCGATTGGGAGGTGATCGCACGTACCGAGAACGCGCATATCACCCCCGGCCTGATGCGGGGCCTGGGGGATGTCCTGCCGGGGAATACCGAAACATGGGAGTGGAATGGTGTGCTGACCGGTGAGGTCCAAACCGGGCATAGCCGGGACGACGTGGGGGTGGCGGGAAGGGTGGATGTTTCGTATGGAGATCTCTCGTTCTCGTCTCCGGAATGGACCTACGTGGCGGACGGCATCGACGGCACGCTGGAGGTCGCCTGGCGGTCGAATGTTCCGGGAGAGATGGAATCGGAGATGCTTCTTTCCGCCGGGGGGTTCCAGGCGCTGATAGGAGACGTATACGTGGACTTCACGGACCTATGGGTGAAGACGTCGTTTTCGGGGACGCTGACGGAGGATTCCGCCGTTGAGGGGATGGAGTGGACGGTGTCCGTCCCCGGTGTTGTGCGGGGGGAGGCGGCGGGGGATCTCTCCCTCGAAAGGCGTCCGGTCTCGGGAGACCTGGACGTGCGCGTCAATGTGATGGACCCGGGGGCGCTCTTCGACCTGGCGGTCAGGGACACGGTGGCAAGCCGCGTCCCGATGTTGGCAGACGGCTTCGTCGAGGGGAGCATCGATGTGCGGGCGCATGTTTCAGGGAAACTCTCCGCCCCCCGGATTGCCGGGGACGCGGCGGCGGACGTCGCCCGCGCCGGGTTCGGGTCGGATACGGTGGAGGTGATGGGCCTTTCGGTGGACATGCCCGTTCGCCTCGATCTCTCCGGGGGTGCGCCGCACGATGGTGTGCCGGATATCTCTCCGAGGGAATACGGTACGGTGAGTCTCAAAGGCGCGCACCTCTTCGGCGTGGAGGTGGGCGAGGCGGCAGTCGATGCGGCCCTTATTGACAATGTCTTTACCATACACACTCCGCTGATCGTACCCGTCTCCGGCGGCGAGCTTGTTGTGGATGAACTCACGGTGATCGATCCCCTCTCCCCCGGGCGGGAGATTACGGCGGAATTCGAAGTGATGGAGTTCGACTTGGCGCCGCTATTCGAAACCGTCTGGGATGTGAAGATGACGGGGATGCTCTCGGGCGGATATGATGATGCCGAGGTGCGGGAGGGGAGGCTCGAAACGACAGGCGAGATGGTCGCGGATATCGCCGAAGGCGAGGTTTCGGTCACGAACCTCTGGGGGGCGGACGTCTTCAGCCCAAGGCGGCGCATCGGGATGGACGTTTCATTTGACGAGATATCCCTGGAAAAGGTCACCGAGTCCATGGACGTGGGGAAGGTCAGCGGCGTGGTGTCCGGCTCACTCGACGATCTTATCATCGCCTACAATGAACCCCAGCGCTTCGTCTTCGACGTCCGCACCGTGGAAAAACCGGGCGTGCCGAAACGGGTGAGCGTGGATTTCGTAGACAACATCTCCATCCTCGGCTCCGGAACAGACATCTTCACCGAAACCCTGAACAGGGGCGTCAACCGCTTCGTGGGGGAATATCGATACAGCGAGATGGGGATTCACCTGGAGCTTGAGGGGGCGTATTTCACCGTCAGCGGCACGGTGCATGACGGCGATACGGAATATTTCATCAAGCGCTCCGGCCCCTTCGGCATCAACGTGGTCAACCGGAACCCGCACAACAGCATCCGATTCCGTGACATGATGTCCCGCCTCAAGCGCATCAGGGTGGAGTCGACGGAGGATATTGTGATCGAGAAGTGAGGGCGTGGAAATGCTGAAAATTGGTAAATCAATTTTCCCAGATAAGACAATTTTTTTACATTTCCATTTCGATCTTTAAAGATGGAGAATTATAAACTGGAAAATTTCCTATCAATTCTCCTCAAGTTTTTCGAGAGCTTGTGTTATGGCCTTCATGATTTCCAGGTCTGTCATGTACTCAAATTGTGTTCGAACTTCCTTTAAAGGTTCGATTGCCCGGGGGTCGCCGATATTTCCCAATGAAATGATAGCGTTCTCTCGAAGATATTCATCATTCAGCGCCTCTATAAGCGGTTCCACGGCCCGTGGATCGCGAAATCTTCCCAAGGCTAAGGCAGCAAGTCTGCGAACCCAAATATTTTCATCCTTTAACGCCTTGATGAGCGGCTCCACAGCCCGAGGATCGTTGAATTCAATCAAAGCCTCAATCGCATGTTTTCGAAGTTCAGGATCTTTATTATTTAGAGTCTCAATCAATGGCTCTATAGCTGGCTCGCCGATCATAATTAAGGAGTCTTTTGTTAGTTCATGAAGCCATATATCATCATCTTTGAACATCATAATGAGCGGCTCAATAGCCCGGGGATCACCAATATCACCAAGTGCCACAACAGCGTTTTCTCGAACTTTATAATCCTTATCCTTTAACGCTTCGATAAGTGGATCGACTGCCCGATCATAACCAATTCTCTCCAGGGTTTCGGATGCAATTCTTCGTACTTCTCTTGATTCATCATTCAGCGCCTCAATGAATGGTTCAACTATTCGAGGATCTCCGATCCATTCAAGGGCATCAGCGGCAGATATTCTTACTTCTTCGCTTTCATCATTCAACGCTATAATGAGCGGTTCTACTGCTCGGATGTCTCCGACAATTTTCAGAGCTTCCGCCGCGTGTTTTCTCAACTCTGCATTTTCATTTTTTAATGCTTCAATGAGCATATCAACAACCTGGGGATCATCCGTATAATACGGCGAAAAGGCTGTGTATCCCATCGCTATAGCTGCATATAACCGAACATCAACAGTTTCATCATTAAAAGCATCAGCAAGAAGTTCAGCAACAAGGGGATCATTCATTTTTCCCAAAGTGAGTGCTGCAGACAGTCGAACCTTTTCGTTCTCATCATATAATACCTCGATGAGCGGTTTTGCAGCATCGGAACCTAATTCAGCCAGAACAGACGCTGCAACTTTTCGGGCATCATCGTTATCGCTTTTCAATATCTCGATGAGTGGCTCTATCGACTGCGGGTTTTTTCTCCATCGTAACGCCTTACCGGCGGCTTCACGTACATCAGAATTTTCATCATATATTGCTTTGATAAGTGGGTCAATCACACGAGGATCATCAAATCCTGCCAGGGCTTTAGCTGCGGCCTCACGAACAGAATAATTATCATCCGCCAGAGCTGTGATAAGCGTTTCGATAGTCCGGGGATCATTAAACTCATCTAGGGCTTCGACCGTGGCCTCACGGACAATGTAGTCTTCATCATTCAACGACCCGAGAAGCGGATCAATAGCCCGTGGATCTCCTATTTCTTCTAATGCTCTCACTACAGCTCTTCGAACTACCTCGTTTTCATCTTCTAATAACTGAATGAGCGGTTCCACGGCCCGGGGATCACGATAATATCCCAGCATATGAGCCGCCTTCTCTCTTGTGTACGCATTTTTACTGTGGAGCATTATAATTTCTTTTCTGAATTCTATTTCTTCAGTACAAGAAGTCAGAATTAAAACCATACAGATGAGTATTAGCGCAATGTGAAAGGGGTGTTTTCTTCTCATAATGTATTCCTGTCTTGAAATCACATATTCATATATTAATCAAAAACAATAGAAATTGTTCTTGCGACCTCCGAATAGCTTTTTTATTATGTAATCTTGTTAACCGATGCTGTTTGATCAGTATTGGAAGTGAAATATATATCCTAATTGAAACTAAAATTCAACATAATACAAACATCAAAATAAATGTTTATAGAATATTCTATAAAATAGGTCGGTATCCGACGGCTTATCTTATTGCTGTTTATAACTATTTGACGCTACGGCTGGTTTGTGCTAATGGTTAAACAAATATGATAACAGGAATCATGGAGAGATAGCATGAAGCGTCATGGTAAATACTTATATCTTGTCCTTTTTCTCGTAGTCTGTTTTGCAGCAACGGCCCCCGCCCAGACCGCCGAGGAGTGGAGCGACCTCGGGTTTGACTGCATGGATGTAGGTGACTACGAGGGGGCGGTGGAGAGCTACACGAAGGCCATCGAGGCGGACCCGTCGTACGTCTTCTCCTACGACGACCGGGGCCGCGCCTACGCCCTCCTGGGACAATACGATTCGGCCATCAGTGATTTCAAGAAGGCCATCGAGATCGACCCGGACTATTCCTCCCCCCGCAACAGCCTGGCCATGACCTACTACCGGATGGGCGACTATGAGAACGCCCTGGAGAGCTTCGACGCCGCACTGGAAATCGACCCGACCGGCACATTATACAACGTCCGGGCGGACGTCTACCGGCAGTTGGGGCGCTACGACGAGGCGCTGGCGGATATCGAGAGCGCCCTGTGGCTCCACGGCGGAGACGACCCGCGGTGGATATACACCCGGGGACTGATCTACCGGGACATGGGGGAGATGGACAAGGCGCGGGCCGACCTGGAATATGCCTGTGAAGGGGGCGTGTCCGAGGCGTGCGCCGCCCTGGAGGAATTGAACTGACGGGACTACCTGTCAGGGAATGATCGAAAAGACCGGCCGCGCGCCGGTCTTTTTTTGTCGTTGAAACTACGCCGCCGACGGTGGTACAATAGAGACCGTATATCCCCCGATAAACTGGATAGAAACGGGGATCATTTCAACCGATTGCAGATGGAGTATGCGCCATGTATAAAAAAATCGCACTGGTCTTCACCGTCTGTTTCATGCTCGTCACGGCCTGCGTGACGGTGAATATCTACTTCCCCGCCGAGGCCGTCCGCCGGGCGGCGGACGAGATCGTCGACGACGTCTATGAGTCCGACGACGCTGTGTCGCTTCCCGTTCTCCTCAAGACGGCGTGGGCGGAGCTTCGCACCGGGGCGATGCTCACGGGCCTTTTCGTGGAGACGGCGTTCGCCCAGGATGTGGATATCGACATCAACACACCGGCCATCAGCGCCATCCGCTCATCCTTGGAGGGCCGCTCGCCGCTGCTTCGGCCCTACTACACAGGCGGCAACATCGGTATCACCAACCGGGGGTATCTGGAAATCAGGTCCATGACCGGGCTCGACGTCAAGTCCCAGGCGGACCTGAAGGGGCTGGTGAACGCGGACAATAACGACCGGAAGAACCTCTACTACGAAATCGCAGTGGCCAACAGCTTCGGGTCAGAGGCAGTCCCCCAGATCGAGACGCTCTTTGCCGACAGCTGGCGGACGAAGGCCTCCCCCGGCTGGGTGATCCAGAACGACGACGGAAGCTGGACGACGAAATAGATCGATACACGAAACACACGCGAGACACGACAATGCCCATATACGAATACGCCTGCGACGAGTGCGGATGTGAGTTTGAAACGCTGGTGATGTCTTCCACCGAAGAGGTGACGTGCAGCGCCTGCGGCTCAATCAAGCTGACGAAAAAGATGTCCGGATTTGCGGCACGGACGAAGGGGAGCGACGGCGCCGTCGCCTCCACGACGTCGGGCTGCGCCAGCTGCGCGTCCAAGAACTGCTCCTCCTGTGGTTAGGGGGGGTCAGCACATACCCAAATAAGAGGTGCGCCATGAAGCGGCTCATCGATCGACCGGCGAGATACGGACGTATCATGCTCCTTGTGATAACGGCGATCGCCTTCGGCTGTTCCGCCTGCGGGGCGGAGGTGCGCGAGGCCGCCGTCGCCGGGATGTTCTACCCGGCGGACCCCGACGAGCTGGCGGATCTCATAGACGGCTACCTCGCGGACGCCCCGGACGTTGCCGTTTCGGGGCCGGTGGCGGCGGTCATCGCCCCCCACGCCGGATACATCTACTCGGGGGCCATCGCGGCGGCGGCATATCGGTATATCGATACGACCGGGTATGACACCGTCATCGTCATCGCCCCGAGCCATCATCTCTCCTTCGACGGCGTGTCCGTAAACGATACGGGTTCCTACGAGACCCCCCTGGGACGGATACCCCTGGATATGGAGCTGATCGAGGCGATACGAAACAACGGGGCGAGGATAGACTACGCCGCCGGGGCCCACGTGAAGGAGCACGCCGTGGAGGTGCAGCTCCCGTTTCTCCAGAGGGTCCTGGGCGATTTTGAGCTGGTGCCGATGGTGATGGGCAGCCAGGACTACGACCTGTGCGTGGAGACGGCCCGGGCTATCGCCGATGCGGTGGAAGAGTCCGGCAAACGGGTGCTGCTGGTGGCCAGCACTGATCTCTCCCACTATCACAGCCACGACGAGGCAATGATACTGGACGGGGTTTTCAGGGATATGGTGATCGCAAACAACCCGGCGGGCCTCTATGACGCGCTGCTCCGGGGATCATGCGAGGCGTGCGGCGCCGGGCCCGTCATCAGTGTGATGTTGGCTGCGAATCGTTTGGGCGCCTGCGACGTGATCGAAACGGACTCGGGAGACAGCGCGAAAGCATCCGGCGATTACAGCCGGGTGGTGGGGTACTTCTCCGCCGTAATCGCAGAGACAGACGGTGACTGCCCCGACCCGATCGGGAATCAGGACATACCGCTTACCGATGACGACAAGAAGATGCTTCTCACCATTGCCCGCACCGCAATCGAGTGCGGCCTCACCGGCGACCCGATACCCGAGTTCGATGTCTCCTCCCCGGCCCTCACCCAGCTTCTGGGGGCGTTCGTGACCCTCAAGAACGACAATGACCTCCGAGGCTGTATCGGCTATACCGGCCAGGATATGCCGCTCTATCTTGTGGTCATGAAGATGGCGCCGGCGGCGGCGTTTCACGACCCGAGGTTCTTCCCGGTGACCGAAAAGGAGCTCAAGGACATCACCATAGAGATCTCCGTCCTCTCAAGCCTCTCGCCGATTTCCTCGACGGACGATATCGAGATCGGCGTTCACGGCCTGGTCATCGAGAAGGGCTACGCGATGGGGCTGTTGCTCCCCCAGGTGCCGGTGGAACAGGGCTGGGACCGGGACGAGTACCTCAAGGGGCTCTGCCGCAAGGCCGGCCTATCGTCGGACGCCTGGATGGACGACGACGTGAAGCTCTCCTGGTTCACGGCGAATGTCTTTTCCGATGAGGACTTTTAAGGACACCCGACATGCCGGATCGCACCCGGAATCCAATCGAAGCGCAAAAGATCGACCCCGCCGTTTGTCTGACCCGTCGGTGCTTTCTCCGGGGCGTGTCGGTGTCGGCCCTGTGTCTCGCATCGCTGGGCCTCCCGGTATGCACCCGGGCCCAGGGCGATAGACCCGGCGGCGCCGATGAGGTGGAAGATGTCACCGGGCCAACCCGGGGCTACATCGAAGCGGTGGAGTCTCCCTATTACATGCCGCTCTCCGACGATCGGGTGATGTGTCTCCTCTGTCCCCGGGGGTGCACGGTGGAGGAGGGGGGGCGGGGATACTGCGAGGTCAGGGAGAACCGTGGTGGCGCGTACTATTCCTTGGTGTACGCCAATCCCTGTACTTATCATGTGGACCCCATCGAGAAAAAGCCGCTCTTTCACGTGCTTCCCGGCACTGGGTCCTTTTCCATCGCCACCGCGGGATGCAACCTGACCTGCAAGTTCTGCCAGAACTTCGATATTTCCCAGGCCCTGCCGGAAGACACATTGAATTATCACATGCCCCCCCGGACCCTCGCGAAGATGGCGGGGGACTACCTCTGTAAATCCGTAGCATATACCTACGTGGAGCCGACGATCTTCTTTGAATACATGATCGACTGCGCCCGGGAGGTGAAATCGGCGGGCCTGATAAACGTCATGCACTCGAACGGCTACATCAACCCCACGCCCAGAAGCGAACTGGCCGAATACCTGACCGCCGCCAATATCGACCTGAAGGGATTTTCCGATTCCTTCTACGCCGAGATGAGCGAGGGGACCCTTGCGCCGGTGCTCGATTCCATCGCCGGATACAAGAAGGAGGGCGTGCATGTGGAGATCACGAACCTCGTCATCCCCACCAAAAACGACGACATGGCGATGATCCGGGAGATGGCCCAATGGATACGAGACGATGTGGGGAGTGACACGCCGCTTCACTTCTCCCGGTTTCATCCCGAGTATCAGCTCATGAACATCCCCAACACGCCTGTGGAAACCCTGGCGGAGGCCCACGCCGTGGCGAAGGAGGAGGGGCTGGAGTATGTCTATATCGGCAATGTTCCCGGCAACAAGTATGAGTCCACCTACTGTCCCAAGTGCGGGGAGAACATACTCTTTCGGGCGGGGTACTTCGTGGGCGAGGTGAAGATAGACGACGGAAAATGCCGCTTCTGCGGCTATCCGATCCATGGTGTGTGGGAGATGCCGAAGTCATAGCGCCCGTAATCCCATTTTTTAAAAAATCTATTATAAGAGCATAGCCATGAAAAGAGCACTCATATTGGTGGGCGTCGCCGCCGTTTTGTTTTTCGGTTTCGCGTGCAGCGACGGGTCGGTTCCGGAGGTGTCGGACATCCGGGGCGCCGGGGCGACCTTCCCCTATCCACTCTACGCCAAGATGTTCGACGAGTACAACAGCATCTTCGGCGTCAGGGTTAATTATCAGGGTATCGGCTCCAGCGGTGGCATCAAGGAGCTTCTCAATAAAACCGTGGACTTCGGCGGCACCGACGCCTTCATGACCGATGCCATGCTGGAGGAGACCGGGGGAGAGATCGTACACGTCCCCACCTGCCTGGGCGCGGTGGCGGTCACATACAACCTCCCGAACGGGACGCCGATTCTGCTCTCCCAGGATGTGCTCGCAGACATCTTCCTGGGAAAGATCGAGAGATGGAACGACGAGCGCATCGCCTCTGTGAATGAGGGAGTCGAGCTTCCCGACCTCCTCGTCATTGTGGTGCACCGGTCCGACGGCAGCGGCACGACGAACATCTTCACCGATTTTTTAACCAGCGTCAGTCCCGAATGGGCGGATACGGTGGGTGTGGGGAAATCGGTTGAATGGCCCGCGGGGATCGGCGCCGCCAAGAACAGCGGCGTCGCCGGCATGATTAAGGAGACCCCCGGCGCCGTCGGCTACGTAGAGCTGGCCTACGCCGTCGAGAACGATATGGCGGTGGCCCTGATCGAGAACAGAAGCGGGAACTTTCCGGACCCGACACGGCTCGACACCGTCCGGACAGCGGCGGGTGATATCCCCGACGACACCCGGATATCCTTGGTGAATACAACGGCGGTTGACGGCTACCCGATTGCGGGATTCACCTGGATCATCCTCTTTCGGGAGCTAAATTACGACGGCAGAACCAGGGAAGACGCGAGGGCCCTGGTTGATCTCCTGTGGTGGATGATCCATGACGGACAGATATACTGCGAATCGCTCTTGTACGCACCCCTTTCAGACGACGCCGTCGAAAAGGCCGAGGGTATCATCAAAAGCATTACATACGACGGAGAGCCGCTTCTCCAATAGGCCTTACCGTAAATATCGAAGAAAACCCGGGAGCCCTCGTTATCGGCCACCGGGTTTTTTATAGCGGTCGAATGCGGTCTATAATCCTTCCGGTATCCACCAGCCCCAAGAACTCATCGCCCAGTCGCCTGCACTCGGAGACGACGCGTCGCCAATAGGCGATTCGATCGGCATCGTGTTCGATGAACCTCTTGAAATCCTTTCGATCCGGTATCTTCCCATAGGGAAGCCGGGAGACGAATTCCGGTGAGGGGCAGAGCATCAGGAGCCGATCGACGTGACTCCGGGGAGGGGTGCGCCGGGGGTGGAACTTGTCGAACCAGCCGGGGATAATGCGGTTCGTGTAGTGGGGAAAGATGACGACGCCGCCGTCTTTCTCGGGTATCGTGACGTGATAGTCGATAAGCCCCCCGTCCCGGTAGGTTCCCTCCGGTGCGTCGGGGATGTCCGTGACACCCTCCATCACCACCGGGATGGAGCCCGACGCCAGCACCGCCGGGCGGAGGTTTTTTTTCGTGAGCGCGATCACCACCGACCGTATGGCGTCGGGACGGCCGTCGCATCCCGGGAAGGGAGGTGTGCAGCGCCGATCGTGAAACACCGCCCGGTGGAAGAAACACCCCAGGAGATTTCGGGATATCATGCTCGAAGCACCCGCGAGGAGCATTGCCGGGCCCAGAATGCGGCCGTTGTCGGATTTCACAGGCCCCAGGGAGATGACCGCCAGCACCGAGAGCCGAAAGACCGGGTGGGTGAGGATGTGCTCGGCAGAGTTTTCCCGGAAGAAGGCGTCGAGGATTTTCACGCCCTCACCGGTCACATCCCGGGCGGTGGGGCCGTCGGGATAGGCGGTATAGTCCTGTGTGATATACGCCTCTTCGAATCTGTCGTATGCAAAAAGGGGATCCGCGTGTGTTCCTTGGGCAAGGGAGGCGAAGCGCCACGCCCCCGCCGACGCCCCCACCAGGTCTATGGGGTGTTCGGCCGTTTTCAAGAATGATCCGAAGAGGGCCCGGTCCAGGCCGCTGACGGCAAGCCATTTCGGGCCGCCTGCGGCGCCCGTGACGGCGGTAACATCTCCGTGTGTAAGCCCCCGCTCGAGGATTACGGCCCGCGCCGAAGGTCCGGCGAAAATGTTCAGGGCATGGGGCATGTCGATCTCCTGTTGCTATCATTCACCCTGTGCCGCTTTGTCCCACCGATGATGTGCCCGGTGCGTCATCGACGGGAATGGGATTGTGATCCATCCCGCACAGGGAGTCGGTGCGACACACTTCCACAGAGAATCAGGAGGGCCGCGAAGAGGTTGATCGCCCCCACCGCGGCGGCGGTTTGGGGGAGTCCCAGTATCGGGATGAAAAAGGCGGTGGCCAAAAGCGCCCCTAACGAAGACCCCAACAGATCCGTGCCGTACACCCACCCTCCGGAGAAGCCGGGGGACGCGCCGTTGCGGGAGACGAGCCGTGATGCGAAGACAAAATGAACACCCCCCAGCACACCGCCGATGAAGTTGAGGGTGATGAAACAGATGCTCAACGCCCCCCAGGGAAGAGTTTGAGGATTCATCGTCGACGCCGCGTATATCACCAGGATGATCAATAGACCATACACGGCATAGCATATCTGGACGATGAGGAGACGTCTCCACCCCCCCGGTCCTTCCTTCCCGCTCATTTTCCCCGTAATGATGCTTCCTGTGGCAAGGCCCGCCATAAACGCCGTGACGATCAGGCCCACCTGGTAGTAGACGTAGCCGTATATCGTCTGAAAGGCGACGATGATGATCACCTCGAGGGCGATCTCGGTGAAGCCGGCCGTCAGCACGGACGGACCCAGGGAGAGGTACACCACCGCCCGCCTCGATCTCAGGCGTCCGCCGATCATGATCGCACAGAGCCACAGGAACGTGGCGATTCCCAGTGCTGCAAGTACCCGGCTCACGGTAACCGACGACAGCTCCAGTATGGCGAGCTTCGTCCGGGGGGTGAATGAGAGACTCCACAGGATCATGTCGTACAGGAAGGCGATGGGCTCGGTGTCGGTGTTGGACCGGGTGTGGGGGGCGGTGTCAATAACAGAATTGATATATGCAATCCGCTCAACACTGAGGGCGTAGGGGAGGTAGTACTCCGTCACGAATAGATTCTCGATCCCCCGCTCATGCATACGGTCGGTGAGGACATCGGGATCGACGGTGAGGGAGGCTTCATCACCTCCCATGATGAAAAAGACCCGCTCCCCCGGAATGACGATTCTCTTCGGGTACACCCGATCGACGGTTTTCGCCATGCATCCCAAAAAAGACGCGCACGTGGGGCTGATGATCTCCTCCGACCCGCTTACGGAGAGCGACACAATACCATTGGGGGCCAGGATGCGGGACGTCTCCCGGAGAAACTCCTCGGTGTAGTAGCGGTTGATGCGGGCGTTGATGGGGTCCGCGACATTGATGATGATCACATCGTAGGCCGAATCGATCGTCTTGATGAACCGCCGGCCGTCGGTGTGGAGGACCCGAACCCTCGGATCTTTCAGGCTCTCTGTCGTACCCGGCGGCAGGTGGGTGACGGCAAGATCGATCAACAGCGGGTCCAGCTCCACGTAGTCCACCTCCAAAACAGTCGGGTACTCGAGTATCTCGGAGAGCGACGAGGCCACCCCGCCGCCCACCAGCAGCACCCGGGCGGGATCGGGGTGGATGAGCATGGGGTAGGTGACCGACAGCTCCGAGGCGATGACGTCTGGGTGGCTGAACGAGAGGACGCCGTTGTCGTAGAGGGTCGTCTGTGTGCCCGCCCGGGTCACGGTGAGGTTGCCGTAGATGGAGTCTTCCGACGCCGCAACGTCGAACCCCCGCCACTGGAACGTGCGGGTGATGCGGTCGATATCCGGCACGGGACTGACGATCTGGATGGCGAAAAAGAGAAAGAAAAGCCCCGTGACGAAGCAGAGGCAGGTCCTTTTTTTCAGAAAAAGAATGGTCACCGCCGCAGCGAGGGAGACGGCCCCCAGGATGAAGGCGACGGCGAGGGCGTCGAAGAAGCGTACGAGGATGAGGCTTGTCGCGGCGCCGCCGATCACCGAACCCATGGATTCATACAGATACGCGATCCTCGGCGCATCCCCCCGATCGGTCTCGGAAACCAGGGCGTCGACAATGTGGGGGAATAAAAGACCGCCAGTGAAACAGAACGGGAAGAGTGAAACCAGGGTGATCAGCGCCGTTGCGCCGATGCCGATGATTTCCCCCTGGGAGATGCCGAGGAGTGTTTTTGATATCCGAACCAGGATGATCGTGAGGGGGGCCAGCACCCCGAGAGTTGCAAGCAGTCCCGGGAAGAGGGCGCGGCGGTGCGTCGAACGGGCCGATTGTCGGGGTCGTCCGGAGAGGAGTGTTCCCGCATAGCTCCCCAGGGCCGTCCACAAAAGCCAGATCATCAAGACGATGCCGGTGGAGAGTTCGTTCCCGTAGAAAAAGACCATCATCTCCCTGAGGAGTATGATCTGGGCGGACGCCGCCAGAAATCCAAGGCAGGAGACGATCAGGCGGATGTCTTTTTTCGATGCAGTATGGTGGGAGGACATGTCACTGATTATCCGTTCGGCCACAATACAAGTCAAGGGAAAAGGAGCGGTGGTATCAGACCAGGCGGGTCATCTGTTGCTCTCTCATATATTATTGTCTTGCCAATGAAGTTGAAATGTGGTAATAAAAAAAGCCGGCAGTGCCGGCTGTCATTATTGTGGTGGAGTGAATCTACCGGGGCGGTATGTATGACCTCGGTGGACCGACATTTCAGTCTACCGCTCTCAAGGGGGCCGATCCTATCGGCCAGGCAGCTATACCGGAACAACAGGATAACGACACCGAGAAATTGAGCAAAAAAATGGAGCCTACGAAAAAATATGACCCGGCCCAGGTGGAATCCCGCTGGCAGCGGTACTGGGATGAACACAAGATATTCAATGTGACGCGGGACGACAATCGGGAGAAATATTACATACTGGAGATGTTTCCATACCCATCCGGAAAAATCCACATGGGTCACGTGCGTAATTATTCCATCACCGACGTCGTCGCCCGGAACAAGATGATGCGGGGATACAACGTGATGCATCCGATGGGGTGGGACGCCTTCGGCATGCCCGCGGAGAACGCCGCCATCCAAAGCGGCGTGCATCCTGCGAAATTCACCTACGAAAATATCGAATACATGAAGCGCCAGCTGATGGCCATGGGATTTTCCTATGACTGGGATCGGGAGCTGGCAACCTGCGACCCGGAGTATTACCGGTGGGAGCAGTGGCTCTTCATCAAGATGCTCAAGGAGGGGCTGGCATACCAGAAGAAATCCCCCGTCAATTGGTGCGAGACCTGCCAAACGGTGCTGGCGAATGAGCAGGTGATTTCGGGACGATGCTGGCGATGCGACGGTGAGGTCATCACCAGGGAGATCAACGGCTGGTTTTTCAAGATCACCGAATTCGCAGACGAACTGTTGGAAGAGCTGGACCGGATGCCCGGCTGGCCCGAGCGGGTGCTGACCATGCAGCACAACTGGATCGGAAAGAGCTTCGGCGCAGAGATCCGCTTTCCCCTGGAGAAAGGGGACGGGTACATCCCGGTGTTCACCACCCGGCAGGACACAATCTTCGGCGCCACGTTCATGGTCCTCGCCCCGGAACATCCCCTCACACGGGAGCTTTCCCGGGGGACGGAGCAGGAGGGCGAGGTGGACGCGTTCGTCGAGCGGATGCTGGCGACGGACAAAATCAAGCGTTCTTCGGAGGACTACGAGAAGGAGGGTGTCTTCGTCGGCGCCTACTGTATGAATCCCTTCACATCGGCCCGGATGCCCATCTTCGCCGCAAACTTCGCCCTGATGGAATACGGCACCGGCGCGGTCATGGCGGTGCCCTCCCACGACCAGCGGGACTTCGAGTTCGCGAAGAAGTACGATCTCCCGATCATCGTGGTCATCACACCATCGGACAAAACGCTCAGCGCGGATGAGCTCGACGAGGCGTACGTGGAAGACGGGGTGCTGGTCAACTCCGGTCGATTCGACGGCATGGAAAACCGGGCCGCCATGGACGCCATCATCGAAGACCTCAAGAAAAAAGGGTTGGGGGATAAGACCGTCAACTACAGGCTCAGGGATTGGGGGATCTCCCGGCAGCGATACTGGGGTGCGCCCATCCCGGTGATATACTGCGACAACTGCGGCGTGGTGCCGGTGCCGGAGGAGGAACTGCCGGTCATCCTTCCCACCGATGTATCGTTTCGGGTGGAGGGTGGATCGCCCCTGCAAGACCTGGATTCCTTCGTCAATGTGATATGTCCCTCCTGCGGAAATGATGCCCGGCGGGAGACCGATACCATGGACACCTTCGTGGAGTCGTCGTGGTACTATATCAGATATGCCTGTCCAGATTACGATAAGGGGATGGTGGATCCCGAGCGTGTCGATTACTGGCTGCCGGTGGATCAGTACATCGGCGGCATCGAGCACGCGATCCTGCATCTCCTCTACTCCCGATTCTATACCCGGGTGATGAAGCGTTTCGGGATGGTCAAGTTCACGGAACCCTTCACCAATCTCCTGACACAGGGAATGGTCATCAAGGACGGGGCGAAGATGAGCAAATCCAAGGGGAACGTGGTGGACCCCGAGGAGATGATTAAAAAGTACGGCGCCGATACCACCCGGCTCTTTATGCTGTTCGCGTCTCCCCCGGAGAGGGAACTGGAGTGGAACGACCAGGCGGTGGAGGGGGCGTTTCGCTTCCTGGGTCGCTTGTGGCGGGCGGTGTACGAGAACCTCGACCTGATTGAAAAGAAAGACGCATCCCAAAAGCCCGAGGCGGTCGACCCGGCCGACCTTTCGGAGGGGGCGGTCGCCCTTCGTCGGAAGACCCACCAGACCATCAGGAAGGTCACTGAGGATATCGAGGAACGCTTCCATTTCAACACCGCCGTCGCCGCGGTCATGGAGCTGGTAAACGAGGTGTATGGTTTCATCGCTGGCATTGAAAACCGGGACGCCGTATCCGATAAGGACGCCCTGGTGCTGGCCGACGCTCTGGAGAAATCGGTCGTGCTTCTCTCTCCCGCGGTGCCCCATATCACAGAGGAGCTGTGGGAGGCCCTGGGAAATGAGCCGAGCGTCGTTCAGGTTCCTTGGCCGGAGTTCGATGCGGATCTCGCCAAGGAGGATGAGATTACCATCGTCGTCCAGGTCAACGGGAAGGTCAGGAGCAGGCTGGTTGTGGGCGCGGATGCCGCAGACGATCGGATTCGGGAGCTTGCCCTCGCCGATGAAAAGACGAAAAAATATATCGACGGCATGAACGTCAAGAAGGTTGTCGTCGTCCCGAAAAAACTGGTGAACGTGGTGGTGGCGAAGTAGCCACATAGGGAACATATGGCCGACAATGCACCCAGACTCTTCGGCTCGCTGCTGGAGCTGGAAAAGGAGCTCACAGGCGGGATACTTCATCCCGTCTATTTTTTTTACGGTGACAACGAGTATCAGATAGAGGCGGCCGAACGGGAGACGGCGGAACGGGTTGTGCCGGGGGGTGTGAAGGGGGATGACTTCTCGTGCAGCGTCTTCTGGGCGGGGGACGATCAGACAGACGAGGTCCTCGGCGCCGCCATGACCCCGTCCATGCTGGGGGGCAAAAGGCTCGTGCTTCTTAGGCATGCGGAGAGGCTGACAGAGAAGGACGCACAGCGCCTGGCGGCGTACGCCGAAAACCCGCCGGGGGCGGCGGTCCTGATCGTCACCGCCAGGGGGGTCGGCAGCGGCACCCTCAGGCCGAAAACGCCCGCACCGCCGGGACGTCTTAAGGGCCTCGCACTGGCGGCGGCGACACTGCCGTGCTCCACCCCCCGGGAGGGTGAGATCAAAAACCTGATCAGAAAACGACTCTCGGCGGACGGAAAGGAGATCGACCCGGAGGCGCTCGCAGTGATGGTCGATTTTATCGGCCAGGATATGACGGCCGTGATGAAGGAGATAGAAAAGCTCTTGTTGTTTCTGGGGGATCGCAGACGCATAGAGACGTCTGACGTGGAGGAGATGATCCCCCATCTGAAGGCGCATTCCATTTTTGAGCTGACGGACGCCCTGAGCGGCGGCGATGCGGGAGGCGCCGTTTCCATCATACGTGACATGATGGTTTCGGGCGCCCAGCCGGTTCAGATGCTCCCGATGATCAGGTGGCATTTCATGCGTCTGTGGCGGATGAAGTCGTTGCTGGAACAGGGGAGGTCAGTTTCGGAAGCGGCACAGGCCGCAAAGATCGTCGGGTTTCGGGCGAAAGAATACGCCGCACAGGTGAAGAGAATTCCCCATGCGGCGTTTCATAACGTGTTTCGAGAGCTCTACCGGACGGACGTGCAATTGAAATCCCGCTCCGGGAAGGGCGGGGTGGTGCTTGACCGGATGGTCCTCTCGATTACTACGAACCGGCGGTGAGGGTGTTGTATTTACGTGTCAGGCGGGATATTTTCCGGGAGGCGTTTTTCTTGTGGATGACCCCCTTGGTGGCCGCCTTGTCGATATAACTGATGGTATCTCTGAGACGCTCTTTCGCGGTGTTGCCGTCTCCGCTCTCAATCGATTCCAAAAAGGACTTGATGTGAGACTTCATGGTGCTTTTGACGTGTCGGTTTCTCAGCCGACGCTGCTCGTTCTGCCGCATGCGTTTCAAAGCGGATTTATGGTTTGCCAACGCGCACTCCTTAAAACAAGTTAGATGTTTAAAAGCATGATTAAATGTGTAATTTTATATAATTGATACCGGACTGTCAAGAAAAAATTGGAACACTCAGAACACTCAGACAATTCACGCATAATCAGGGCGGCCGGCGTGGTGAGCGGGGCCACATTCGGAAGTCGTGTGATGGGCTATATCCGGGATATGGTCACGGCCTTCTTCTTCGGAACCGGCAACGCAGCCGATGCGTTTTTTCTCGCCTTTACGATTCCAAACCTGCTTCGCCGCCTCTTTGCAGAGGGAACACTGACCGTCTCATTTGTGCCGGTATTTACCGAGTATTATGAATTCCATGGACGGGATGAAGCCCGGGTCGTGGCCTCAGTCACCATGACGGCCCTGTCGATCGTGCTTCTCGGTGTGGTGCTGGCCGGAATCTACTTTTCCCCCCAGATCATCGCCGTCATGGCGCCCGGATTTCTGGAGGATCCGGAAAAGTACCGGCTGACCGTCCATCTTACCCGAATCATGTTCCCGTATATCTTTTTTATATCGCTGTCTGCCCTTTCCATGGGGATTCTCAACAGCCTGGGACATTTTCTCGCGCCGGCTTCGGCGCCCATATTTCTCAACATCGCCATGATCGGGGCGATGTTCTTTCTCTGTCCCGCCTTTCAAACGCCCATCAACGGACTTGCCGTCGGCGTTATCGTCGGCGGGATACTGCAGCTTGTTATCCAGCTACCCGCCCTCGCACAACGGGGGATGATACCCCGGATACGGTTTCAATTCTCCCACCCGGCGGTCAGATCGATCCTCCGGCTCGTCCTCCCGGCGGTATTCGGCGCGTCCATCTATCAGATCAACGTGGTCGTCATCAGGCTGTTGGCGTCGCTCCTCCCGGCGGGGAGTATATCATATCTCTACTATGCGGATCGTCTGACCCAGTTTCCCCTGGGCATTTTCGCCGTGGCCCTGGGAACGGCGGTGCTGCCCAGCATGTCGAAAATGGCGGCGAAGGGGGATATGGACCGCCTGAAGACGACATTCACCGACTCCCTTGCCCTGACGCTCTATATCACCGTGCCGGCGACGGTGGGGCTGATCGTCCTCAGGGAGCCGATCATGAGCCTCCTCTTTTTCCGGGGGGAGTTCGATTATGTGTCCGTCATCAAGAGCGCCGACGCCCTCCTTTTCTTCTCTCTGGGACTTCCGGCGGTAAGCGCGGTCAGGGTGATGTCCAACGCATTTTACGCCCGGCAGGATACGAAGACGCCGGTGAAGGTGGGCGCCCTTGCCATGATCATCAATATCCTCCTGTCCCTGTGGCTGATGACGATCCTTGAACATTCCGGGCTTGCTCTGGCGGTGTCACTGGCGTCGGTGGTCAATGGGACGCTCCTCCTTGTGATCTTCAGGCGCATCATGGGACGCCTGGGACTCAAACGGGTGCTTGTGTCGTTGGTGAAGACGGCGGTTGCGTGCTCACTCATGGGCGTTGCCGTTCACTGCCTCTCGGGGTTTGTATTGTGGAATGAGACCGGGCATACTATAATAAAGACCGTGGTACTGACCGGAGCGATTTTGGCGGGCGGGGTCATCTTCGCACTGACGACCCGTGCCCTCGGGTCCAATGAGTTTTCCATGCTCATGGAGCCGCTCAGAAATCGTCTCGGCGGGAAAAAATAGACTGACGAGGTGGCGTGATGACATACAGTATCTTCGAGGCGGGATCGGGATGGGTGGGTCTCGTGGCGACCGATTCGGGCGTGTTTTGCTCCGTCCTCCCGCGCTCGGACAGAAACAGGGTGGTGGAAGAGCTGGAAGAGGCGCTCTGTGAATGTCCGGACCCGGTGATTCCGGATTCATATATAGAAGAGCTGCTGGTGGCGTTCTTTGCGGGCAGCGGCGTCGACCTGAACGGGGTGGCACTGAACATGGAGAGGATACCCCCGTTTCATCGCCGAGTCTATGAGGCGGCGAGAACCATTCCCCGGGGGGCGGTGATGAGCTACGGGGAGGTGGCCCGGCTGGCGGGCAATCCCCGGGCCGCCCGGGCGGTGGGCGCCGCAATGGCGAAAAATCCCTTTGCGCCCTTCGTTCCCTGTCACCGGGTGGTGGGGTCGGACGGCGCTCTTGTGGGATTCGGCGGTCGGGGCGGCCTCGATTTCAAACGATCGCTCCTGAACGCCGAGGGCGTGAAGTGCCGGAATAACCGGGTGGTTCGATAGATATCGATATCACACATGAATGAAAAGGAGACCTCGATGGAAGAGAGAGGGGTTTCGGGAAGATCGATCTTCTACTTTGCGGTGACGCTGCTGTCGCCCCTGTTTCCGGTCTGTGTGGTGATCGTATTTCCCCACATCGCTCAGGCGATGGCGGTGTCTTTCGTCTCGCTGATATTCTTCCTTCTCACCCTGTGGGCGTGGGCGGGGCTCTGGCGGTCGGCGCACTCCCGGGCGATGAAGGTCATCGGGACGGTGACGGGGGGTGTCGGGGCGGTGTTGGGCCTCGTGCTGACGGTGTGTGCCTGGGTGATTTTTTGTGCCATGTCCTGACGGCCGAAGCCGCTGGGGGAGAACCATGAAACGAAAATGTACTGTAATGCTGTGGCTCTGTGTGATCGTAATGTTGTGGGGGTCCACGGCGAGCGCCCTCGACACGGAACGGGTGCCCGATACGGACACCATCATGGGATGGGTCGACGACCTGTGCGTGAACGATAACCGCAGGGTGGGGGAATTGGGGGGATTTGCGGGCGAGGACTATTTCTTCGAGAGGCTTACGGATCTCGGCCTGACCGACGTCAGGAAGGAACCGATCTACATGGACGTATGGCGGGCCGATGACTGGTCGCTGACCGTCGATGACGGGGGGGAATCGGTGGAGATACCCGCGTCGTTCTGCGTCTATACCGGTTTCACGCCCGCCGAGGGGGTGAGCGGGGAACTGGTGTATGTGGGAAGGGGGTCGAGGGCGGATTTCAGGGGCCGTGACGTCACAGGAAAAATCGTCGTGGCGGATATGGATTTCGGATCGATGCCGTATTTCCCGGTGATTTTATTGAAGGGACACTTTTTCTACGACCCGGATCGAACTCTCAGGTGGTGGGACAGCCAGGTGGTTCCCTGGTCGCGGAAAAACTGGCGCACCAATTACCTCGAAGAGGATGAGACCGATGACGTCTACAGCCGGGCGCTCAACCTGGGTGCCGCGGGCCTGATATGGATCCTGGCGGATCAGCCCACCAACAACAATACCAACTACGCCCTCCACGACGGCGTCATGAAAGACCTTCCCGCCCTGTATGTAGGGAAGCGAGACGGCGCGCTGCTCAGAGAGCGTGCGGATAAGGATCACGTCACCGCAACACTGACACAGACAGGGAGCATCGAAAAGGGGATCATGCACGAGGTATATGGGACGCTCCCCGGCATATCCGACGAGGCCATCCTGATCACCTGCCATCACGACGCGCCCTATAAGGGTTACATCCAGGACGCCACCGGCATGGCTGCGGTCCTTGCTATCGCCGAGTATTTTTCGGGGCTTCCCCGGGAGGATCGGCCGAGGACATTGATCTTCCTCGCAAACGCCGGTCATTTTTACGGGGACCGGGGCATCGAGGTTTTGGTGGAGCGGCATCGGAACGATTTCTTTTCCGACGTGGTGCTGACGATCAACCTGGAACAGGTGGCCGCCGGGGAGTTCGTGGAGAGGCCTGATGGCGAATACGAGCCGACGGGTCTCCCCCAGCCCAGGGTGGTCATGGTGCCCAAGAGCGACGTGATCGTCGATTCGATTTCCGACGCGATACGATCCTGGAACCTGACCCGTTCCATCGTCGTCCCGCTGACCGCGTTCAGCGACCGCCCGCCGGGAGCGGTTCGCCCGATTTTCGATGAGGGGATTCCTGTCATCCAGTACATCAGCGGTCCTGTATATCTCCTCAGCGACGCGGACACCCGGGAAAAGATCGACCAGGATGAGCTGGTGCCTACGGTGTCGGCCTTTATTGAGATAATCGAGTTTTTATCCGTGGCGCCGAAGGAATCCCTGGGCGGGTCACGGGAGTAGAAATACAAAAGGGCATGGGGGGACGGGCAATATCGCCTCGTTGTTGTTGAATGTGCTGAATAACGAGATCGACGGCTCGAAGCGGCTTCGATTGAAAAAGAAGGCGGTCAGTTTGGTCATCAGAGGGCGTCATTGAAAAACGAGATGATCGTATCGACATAGCGCCGCCTGTCCGCAAAGTACGCCCCGCAGTGGTCGGCCTCGTCGTGCTCCCACACCCGGGCGTACACCGGCGCCGCCCGGGCCACCCGTCTCTGATGTTCCGGCGGTATCACGCTGTCCCTCCTGCTGATGACAAACAGCAGCTTTGTGGTATCAAGGCGCCCCGCAGCAGCCACCACGTCCAATCCTCGGGAGTCATATCCGTAGAGAATCCGTGTCCACCAGCGGGTCCAGAGTCTGACCAGTGTCAGCGGCAGTGGGATGCCGCGTTTTAATCGGTTCAGCACGATACTCTCTGATGACACGAAAGGGGAGTCGGCAACAACGGCCCGCACCCGATCATCCGACGCCGCCGTCACCAGTCCCAGGGACGCCCCCAAAGAAAAACCGATGATCCCGATCTGCGCACCGGGGATGCGTGACAGGGCGTACTCAACGGCCGCAGCCGCGTCGACCCGCTCAAGCTGCCCCATGCTCATGGTCGCCCGCATGCTCTCGCCGCATCCCCGGTAGTCGAACAAAAGCACGGAAAATCCGGTCTTATTCAAATAAGTCCCCACTCCCAGGAGGTCGGATTTCGTCCCCATGCGCCCGTTCAGTCCGATCACCGCCCGGGAGCCGGTTCCGGGAAGCCACCACCCCCGAAGCTCCACACCGTCTTCGGTAACAAAGGAGATTTTCTCGAAGGGGACGCCGGTCTCAAAGGGGGTGAAGACATACTGATCCTGATAGGTCTGGTTTTTTGGCCTGGAAAGATAGATGGAAAGGAGCGCCCCCGATGCCATCGGCACAAGCACAAAGAGAAACAGACATAACACAATCGTCAGCGTAATGAGTCCCATGTTTCCTTTCGTCCGGTCATGGTGGTGATGGTCATTGATTCACCGTCGGTCTTCAGGATCACCGCGCCGTCGAGATCGGTGCGAAACACCGATGCCCCGGCCTCAACAAGCCGCTCCAGTACGTCGTGTGCGGGCATGGAAAACCGATTTTCATACCCGCAGCTGATGACCGCCGCCCGGGGATGAACGACAGAAATGAGACTCCGGGAGCATGCGTCCCCCGCGCCGTGGTGGGGGACCTTCAGTACGTCTGCCTCCAGGGATATCGGGGATTCGAGTATTGTCACCTCGCCCCCGGCCTCGATGTCGCCGGTCATCAGAAGTTCAAAATCTCCGTATGATATCCGAAGCACAAGAGACGTGTTGTTATCCGTCGTGTCGGCGGCGACATCGGGAGGCGGGGCTATCGTTTCTATGATCACGTCATTGATGGAAACGGTCGGCGATTCGGCGGAAAGCGCCACCACGGGAATATTCCTTTTTGCCGCAAGGTCCATCAGAGGCGCCGTCGTCTCGTTTATCATTACCCGATCCGTGGTCACAAGACACTTCACCCGAAAATGGGAGAGGATGTATTCGGCCCCCCCGACGTGATCGATCTCCGGGTGGGTCAGCATCAGGTAATCGACCGTTCGCACCCGGCGATGGAGCAGGTACGGCCCGACCACGTATTCCCCCACGTCGAAGGTTCCACCGGAAAAGCCGCCGGCGTCGATGAGCATGGTCACCCCATCCGGCAACTCCAAAAGCGTCGCCTCTCCCTGGCCCACGCTGATGAACGTCGCGGTGAGCGTGGACGGGTGAAATCGTTCATGGGCGCGGTATCCAAGGTCCCCGGCCAACAGCATCAGGAGCACCGCGCCGAGCACCAGGGCGGTTCGGCGTGTCTCTCTGCGGCCGGCCCACCATATCACACAGATGATAATTCCGTATATCAGTACAAGCTCAAGGAGTGTGGGTGGGGGTATCAGAGGAATATCCGGAACTCTCTCTATCGCGGCACGAACCACGGCGTCGGCACGGTTCACCAGCCACGCGGCGATCTGGAGCACAAATCCTGCGGATGCGGGATGGACGAATACCAGGACCGTCGACAGCAGAAGGAGGGGCACCGCACCGAAGCCGAGGAGCGGCACGACGATGAAATTGAGGGGGATAGAGAGAACCGTAGCGCGAAAGAAGTAGAACGCGGAAAGGGGAATGACACCGATGAGGGCGGCGATTGATACCGACGCGAACTCATACCCCCGATACAAGAGCCTGTGCCACAGCGGGGGCGACACCCCCTTTCGCTCGAAGATGCGACGGCGCACAGGATCCGTCAGCAGCGGGAATATCAGGATAATGGCGAGCACGGCGACAAATGAGAACTGGAAGGACGCATCGAACAGTGAGACCGGAAAAACGACCAGTATCGCCGTCGCCGCAAGCCCCAGGGTGTTCAGGGTGTCCCGCTCCCTCCCTGTGGCGATGGAGAGGACGAGCGCCGTCACCATCACAGACGCCCTCACGGCGGTGAGACGGGGGCCGGAGATAACGGTGTAGAAGATCACGGGGACCAGGGCGAGTGCTGCGGCCCAGACGTGTGCCGACCGGGCGAGGGCGAATCCGGGAATCCTGACAAGAATGAAGAATGCCAGGGTGAAGAACACGACGAAGACGATGCCGACGTGCAGGCCCGAGATGGCCAGAATGTGTCCCATGCCTGTCTTGTAGTAGGCGTCGAGCAGGTCCGGGGGGATCGAGCCCCGCTCTCCCAAGGAAAGCGCCCGGAGCACTCCCGCCTCTTCACCGGGCACCGCACAAGAGATGGCCGTGCGGATGCCGGAGCGGATGTTTTCAACGGCGGCGGCGGGGCCAAAGGCCCCGCCCGGTATGACGAGGAGGGGATCGTCCGGGCCCACGAAGGAGGTGACGTATATGCCCTGTTTTATCAGGTATCTCTCGTAGTCGAATCCTCTCTCATTGTTGAAGTTCCGGGGGTGCCTGATGCGTTCGTGATAGAAGACGGTGTCTCCCGCCGATAATTCCGCGTGATCTCCGAGGATGGTGAGCCGCAGCCTTCCCTCATAGGGCGTCCAGGTTTCGTCCTCCCGTATGGAGACGTCGGATAGAACGACCCT
This sequence comes from Candidatus Zymogenaceae bacterium, assembly GCA_016931225.1. Taxonomy (NCBI): domain Bacteria; class Deltaproteobacteria; order Candidatus Zymogeniales; family Candidatus Zymogenaceae; species Candidatus Zymogenaceae bacterium. The sequence continues at coordinate 23,787 of JAFGFE010000006.1, read as the reverse complement.
GATGAGACCGTCGGTGACGTCCGGAGGTTCGGCCACCCGGCCGCAAACGGGCAGAGATTCGGAGGATGAAAACGCCGCGAGGCACCCCGCGCCTCTTTCGGGATGTATATGCGGCGTGATAAGGAGCATGCCGATGATGAAAAAGGCGAGAGACGAGGCGATGAAAAAGAGACGGGGCGCCCTGACAACTACAATCATCACCAGGAGCGCCCCTGAAAGTAAGAGCAGTATGGTAATCGGCACCTCGATCCGGTATCCCGCGAGAATTCCGCCGATAAGCCCCACGGTGAGGATCGGTAGCGGGTATCGGACCTGTATGCCTTTCATTTATGGATTGACGGAAACGATCTCGTTCACCGCGAAGCGCTTGATCTTTCTGGTGGAGGTTTTCGGGAATTCTTCCTCCCTGATCATGAATTCCTTGACCCGCTTGTAATCCGCAAGATTGGCGCAGTTGGCCCGTATCTCGGACCGGATGAGCTGCTGGACGTCCTTTTTCGTCAACTCCTTGATGTCCTTTTCCTTTGCGTACTCGTCCAGCGCCTCCTGGTTGGTGTATACCACCGCCCGAACCTCTTCGTCTGTGGTGCCCGGCTTATGGGCGTAGACCATCGCTTCCTCGATGTAAGGACTCTTGAGCAGTTCCGCCTCCACCTCTTCCGGATAGATGTTTTTTCCCTTTCCGGTGACGATCAAGTTTTTGGCGCGGCCCATGACGAAGAGAAAATTGTCGCTGTCGACGTATCCCAGATCACCGCTGTGATACCACCCGTCGGTGAGAACCTCCGCTGTGGCTTCGGGATTGTTGTAGTAGCCGACCATGACGTTCGGGCCCTTGATCCATATCTCACCGATGCCGTCCTCGTTCGGATTGTGGATCTTGATTTCCACGCCGGGCATGACCTTGCCCACCGAACCCAGGCGGTCGCCCCCCACCACGCTGTTGACCGCCACCAAGGGCGCGGTTTCGGTGATGCCGTAGCCGTTGTAGATCAATAGTCCCAGGTCCCGTAGGCCCTTCTGGAGGTCCGGGTCGAAGGACGCCCCGCCGCTGATAAAGGAGATATCGCCGCCCAGCTCCTGCTTGATCTTCTTTTGGATGATTTTTCTCGTGATCCGGTTGGAGTTCATGATGCGGCCGGCGGCTGAGGCGTTCACCTTCTGGCTCATGCGGGTATACAGCGCCTGATAGAGGGCCGGGACACCAAGAAAGAAGTTCGGTTTGATCTCGTTCAGGTTCTGTGCGACCTTCAGGAGCGATTCGGCGAAGGCAACCGTGCCTCCGAAATAGAGGGGGGCCAGCACCCCGCAGGACGATTCGTACACATGGTTGATGGGGAGAACCGAGAGGACTCGAATGCTATCGTCCACCTTCATGAGCGTTTGTACACCGCTGAAGTTGGTGAAGAGGTTCTCATTGGTGAGCATCACCCCCTTGGATTTACCGGTGGTGCCGGAGGTATAGAGGATAGCCACGATATCCCTGAAGCCCATCTCCCGCTCGATGAATGTTTCGTTGCCGAACAGCTCGTCGTAATACACCAGGTCCGGAATCCCTTCCCGGGTTTCGTTGATGCCGTGGGCGAAGTTGAAGAACAGGTCCTGCTTTGAGATGACGAGGTTGTTCTTCTTAACCTTGAGGTTGGAGAGCTTTTCATCGAACGAAAGCCACAGCTTTTCGATGTTCTCGATATCGGCGGCGTAATCACTCTTTATTTTTTTCACCAGAGAGAGCCACGCCTTTTCAATGTTGTGCATCTCCTTTCTCAACTCGGTGGGCATGTCCACCTCGGCCGGTTTATCCGGAATTGCAATGACTTTTTCGAGATTTTCAAGTGAAGCGTAGACCTCTTCGATCTTCGGCAGAAATTCCCGGCTGGTGATAACGAACTTCGCCCCGCTGTCCTCAAGGACATGGCGGATTTCCTGGGCCTTCAGCTCCTTGTCTATGGGTACAACGATGCCGTTATTTGTTGCTATAGCGAAATATGAAACAGCCCATTCGGGGCAGTTATGTGTCAGGAGTGCGACCTTGTCGTCCTTTTCCATACCCATATTAATCAGGCTCGTCCCCAGATCCTTGACCTGGTGCTCGAGTTGGCTATAGGTAGTGGGGACCCATTCTTTGCCCACTTTTTTCAACAACGCAGGCTTATCGGGAAATCTGCTGGCGCTCTGTGCCAGAATTTCCTTCAAAGTCATTTCTTTCATAGAAAGACTCCTGTATATAATTAATGACGATTCTAAAAAATATATCCCAAAACCGCGTCAAAATCAACAGATAAAATGGGCGTGATGCATGGAATGCCCGCCGTTCCCTCGATGGTGTGTCCAAAAAAAACGCATCACGAATGGATATGTGTGCCGGAATATCTCACAGATGCGGTTGCTGTGTGTTTTATGTCGATCATCTTTAAAGGTGTGTTCGACGGGAAACGACGGGACGGGGTGAAGCGAACACAGGAGCGGTCCGGCTTTCACAAAACCGCATCTTCCATGCTGAAATGGGCCATAATGGCGGCGGCCACGGCAGGTGAAATCCCCGGCACCTTCATCAGCTCCTCCAGTGACGCCTCCTGGATGTCGCCCAGGCGCTTGAAGTGATTGATGAGGGCCTTTTTCCTCTTCTCACCGATGCCGGGGATGTCGTCCAGGGAGGATTTGATCCCCCGTTTTTTTCTGAGCTTTCGGTGATAGGTGACGGCGAATCGGTGGGCCTCGTCCCTCAGCGCCAGGGCCGGAAACAGCGCCGACGCGCTTCCCCGAACGAGAATCGGATTCTTTCGCTCGGGGAGAAACACCTTGTCGGGGGTTCGATCGCCCCGTTTGAGATCACGCTCCTTGGCCACGGCCGCCAGCGGGATGTCACCAAAGCCCAGCTCCTCCATCACGGACCCGGCGATGTTCAGGTGCCCCCTGCCGCCGTCGATGAAGATGATATCCGGGCGGGTGTCGGCGGTAAGGTGTTTCATCCTGCGGGACAACACCTCCTTCATCATCGCATAGTCGTCCGCACCGTCCATACCCTTGATGCGGAAGTGACGATACTCGGAGGTGTCCGCCTCCCCATCGATGAACACGGCCATGGAGCCGACCGCCAGGGTTCCACCGACATTTGAAATATCGAAGCACTCCATCCTCCCGGGGGGCCCGGGAAGGCCCAGGCGCTGGGCCAGCGCCGAGAGCGCCACCTCCTTGCTTTCTCTGCTTCTTTTCCACTCGGAGAAGTTGCTCTCGGCGTTCTTGTCGGCCATGACCACAAGCTCCCTCAGCACTCCCCGCTTGGGTGTTTTGACCGTCGTCGGGTTGTGCTCGGAAAGCCACTGCTGGATCATGTCGTGATCCGGGATCTCCACAGGCAGGAGGATTTCTTCCGGTATGTAGCGGTCTCCGCGATAGAATTGCTCCACAAAGCTCTGAACCGCAAGGTCGTTTTCGTCCAGGATGTTTTTGAAGAGGGTATAGCGGCTCCCCATCAGCCGACCGCCGCGAATGAACAGGATGGAGAGGCCGAGGCTCAGGCCCTCCCGATAGACGCCGATGACGTCACGATCGACGAAGTCCAACGCCACGACCTTCTGGGTTTCAACCATCTTCCTGACGGCACTGATGCGGTCCCGGACCACCGCCGCCTCCTCGTACCGCATCGATTCAGAGAGCCGCTCCATCTCACCAGTCAGATCCCGGATGAGCGTGTCGTTCTTTCCCTCGAGGAAGAGGACGGACTGCTCCACCTGGAGGCGGTACGACTCCTCGTCGATGAGGCCACAGCAGGGGGCGCTGCACAGATGGATTTCATGGTAGAGACAGGGGCGACTGCGGTTTTTGAACTTGTGATCGCTGCACTGCCTGAGGAGGAAGGTGGCCGACAGCCACTTCAGGCTGTCCCGAACCGGCTTGGCGGCGGAGAAGGGGCCGAAGTACCGGGCGCCGTCCCGCTTCATGGAGCGGACGAAGGTGTATTTCGGGAACGGTTCGGCGGGATCGATTCGAAGGCAGAGGTAGTTCTTGTCGTCCTTCAAATCGACGTTGTATCGGGGACGGTATTCCTTGATGAGCGTCCCCTCGGTCAGGAGCGCCTCGTTTTCGGTATCGGTGAGGATGTAGTCGAAATCGGCTATATGGGATACGAGGATCTTCGTCTTGGGATCCTTCTTGTCGACGTTGGCGAAGTAGGAAACGACCCGCTTCTTCAATTCCCTGGCCTTCCCCACATAGATGATTTTCCCGGAGGCGTTTTTCATCATATACACCCCCGGACTGTTGGGAAGGGAGCCGATTTTTTCAGCCAACGCCTCTTGTATGGTTTCTTCCTGTTTCATCGACACACAACTGATCCTCTCAATAGGTTACACCTCGTTTCACCTCTCTGGTGATATCGGATTACGATGAAAACAGACACGATGCTTTCAACCGTTTTTCGTTTTGGCTATCACTCGAATTTCAATCAATGCGCCCTGTACGGCAAGCTCGGTTACTCCAACGGCGGTCCAGGCGGGATACGGCTCTCCAATAAATTCGTCTTTGACTTTCATGAATGCGTCAAGGCGGCTTCTCAACTCGACATGATATGTTGTCATGTCAATAATGTCCGAAAACGAAAGGCCCGCCGCATCGAGAGATTTTTCGATGGTCCTGAATGCCTGACGGACCTGTTCCTCGATATCGTCGGAAATAGAACCATCCAACCTCATACCGGTACATCCGGAAATGAATAGAAAACCTCCACATTCCATTGCGGGGGAGAAATGCCAGCGATCGTAATATATTCGCAATTCGGTGGGAATAATCGATTTCTTCTCCAAGGTCCTCCCCTTTTTTAGCGTGTATACGGGGAAAATCTGCGGACAAAGCGCCGCAGTCGATTTTCATTATACATGTAGTCCCATCAGGAATGCATGTTCTATTATAATCCCGCAGCCTTCGTTTCGCAACAGACACGGATCGTTCGAAGAGGTGCGGCGGCGGTTTTTTCTTGACAGCAAAGACCTCACGGTGCCACACTGCGGCAATGAAAAGACCGCCGATCACCATCCCGATTCTGCTCATCGGATTGATATCCGTATCGTTCGCAGCCATTTTTATCAAGTTGATCGGATCGTCGGGACCCGTACACCCGATTGTCATCGCCGCCTGGCGTCTTATCATGACTGCTGTGGTCATCATTCCGCTCGGGACGGTGGTGCTTCGCGGACGGCTGTGGACGGTCATGAAGAAACACGGCCTGATCCTGGGAATCGGCGGCATTTTGCTCGGACTTCATTTCATCTTGTGGATCGCCTCCCTCAACCTCACGTCGGTTGCAAGCTCCGTGGTGATCGTCTGCATGAACCCGATATGGGTGGGGCTTGCGTCTCACTTTGTGCTCAAGGAGCGCCCCGGAAGACATGAGGTGATCGGTATTGTTCTGGCGGTGGCGGGGGCGGTGATTATCGGGTGGGGGGATTTTTCGGTGTCGCACCGGGCGTTGCTCGGAGATCTCTTGGCCCTGGGCGGGTCGTTTCTCATGAGCGGGTACATGCTCTTGGGACGCCGGGTGCGGGTGGATGTGAGCCTGCTTGAGTACATCACGCCTATCTATACCGTAGCGGCCCTGGCGGTGGCACCCTTTGCGCTGGTCATGGACCTCCCCCTGGGGGGATATTCGGGAAAGGTATATCTCCTCCTTGCCGCCCTTGCGATCATCCCGCAGCTCATCGGCCATACCTCGTTCAACTGGGCCCTCAGGTACGTGACGGCCACGATCGTGGCGGTGACAATACTGGGAGAACCGGTGATCGCAACGGTCCTCGCGTATTTCATTCTCCATGAATCCGTCACCGCAGTGGTTGTCGCGGGCGGGATCATCACGCTCATCGGCATCGGGGTGGTCCTGGCGAAATCGGGGAATGCACACGACGAATGATCTTCCCGCGTCGAAGGTGCCGTGTTAACAAATGTGCTTTTTTCTTCATATTTAAATTTCATGAGAGCCCTGATTGTGGTAGAATAATTTGTTTTTTGTTCAAACGGAAAAGCAGAGATACATGGAAACACTTTATACTATGAGACATCCATTACAGCGCTCACTGATTATGATCGTTCGAGTTGTTGTTCTCATTGGGATCATCGCCGTTGCCACGACCGACTGCTCTTTGAGCGGGTCCGATCCCTCGGCCTCCGTGCTGTATCAGGATGGGATCGTTGAGATACTCCCCGCAGGCTCCGATACCTGGACGCCCTTTGTTGCGGGCACTCCCGTAAGCGAGGGCGACGAGCTTCGGACGTACGCCGAAGGTTCGGTGGAGCTTGAGCTTCCCGACGGGAGCGTGCTCCTGATCGGCCCCAACAGCCACGTGGTGATTCGTGAAATGGGGATGGTGGAGATGACCAGGAAGGACACCACCCGATTGGAGCTGGTGTTCGGTAGGGTGCGGGCGCTGGTGGTGTCCCGTCCGGAAGAGGCGGGTCTTTTCGAGGTGGAGACGGAAAACGTCACGATCGGCGTCCGGGGGACCGACTTCGGTGTGGTGCATGACAAAGAGGCCCAGCGAACCGATTTGATATGCCTCGACGGCACGGTGGCGGTGGAATCCAAAGAGAAAGGGGCGAAGGGGATGGAGCCCATTCTGGTCGCCGCGAACGAGGGATTATCCGCCATCACGGGCGTGCTCCCAGGATCACCTCAGAAGCTGACAAAGGATGTGATCGACCGCTTCCAGCGGGAGATGACCCTGAACAGCGAGCGGGCGAAGGAGCTGTTGAAAAAGGGAGGGAGATACCTGGAGGACAGCGGGGAGAAGGTGGTCGACGGAGTCGAGGGAGGGGTGGAGAAAATCGGGGATGGTGCGTCCGACGGGGCCGATGTCCTGAAATCCGGTGGTGAAAAGGCGATAAAGGGCGTAAAGAAAATATTCAAATAGTCCACGGATAATAAGACGTCACGGCTCCGTTCACCCATAGTGAATCGGGTCGTAATAATCGATTTTCCGACTCTCGCATAAAAGCCGGCGTATTGTGCCGGCTCTTTCTTTTATAAACAAACGGCGGCGGCATCGATCCCAATGGAGGTAAGCCGTCCCGGTCGTTTTTTTAAAAGGCCCACGTCACGAACGGCGTGCGTGTTGGAATCATTGGGTCCCGGTTTTCGTGACGGTAATGTACATTACTGTCGATACACTCCAAGTTCCCGGCGTTCGATTTCCAGGACCTTGTCCCTGAGTATCGCCGCAGTTTCGAAATCGAGGTCGCGGGCGGCCTGTCGCATCCTGGTCTTGAGCTTTTGGATATACCGCTTGACCTCCGCAGGGGATTTGAAAAGGATCTCCTCTCCCTCCTTGCCTTCGGCGATTTGGGCTGGGACGGTCACGTAATCTCTTTCATATATGGAGTGAAGGACGTTGCTGATACCCTTCTGAATCGATTCCGGGGTAATGTGGTGTTCTGTGTTGTATGCCTCCTGGATGGATCGGCGACGGGTCGTCTCGTCGATGGCCGCCTGCATGGAGTCGGTGATCTTGTCGGCGAAGAGGATGACCGTGCCGTTGACGTTTCGGGCCGTGCGACCGCTGGTTTGGATCAACGACCGGGTGGAGCGCAGGAAGCCCTCCTTGTCCGCATCAAGGATCGCCACCAGTGATACTTCCGGTATGTCCAGACCCTCCCGCAAAAGGTTGATGCCTACCAGAACGTCAAAGCTTCCCAGGCGTAAATCCCTGATGATTTCCATTCTTTCTAAAGTCTCCACCTCCGAGTGGAGATACCTCGTCTTGATTCCCAGCTCTTGGTAATAGGTCGTCAACTCCTCGGCCATGCGCTTGGTCAGGGTGGTCACAAGCACCCGTTCCCCGCGATCCACACGCTCCCGGATCAGGTCGTGCAGGGTGTCCACCTGGTGCATCGCCGGTCTGATGTCGATAACCGGATCCTTCAGTCCCGTGGGTCGAATGATCTGCTCCACGACCACGCCGCCGGTCTTTTCCATCTCAAAGTCCGCGGGCGTCGCCGAGACGTAGACGACCTGGTTGGTCATCCCCTCAAATTCCTCGAAGCTGAGTGGGCGGTTGTCCAGGGCGGAGGGAAGGCGAAATCCGTATTCGACCAGCGTAGTCTTGCGGGAGCGATCCCCCCGATACATGCCGCCTATCTGCGGCACGGTGATGTGAGATTCGTCGATGATGAGGAGCCAGTCGTCGGGAAAATAATCCAAGAGGACCGGCGGGGGGTCCCCCGGATTTCTGCCGGTGAGAAGTCTCGAGTAGTTCTCGATGCCCTGGCAGTATCCCATTTCCCGGAGCATCTCGAGGTCGAACCCGGTTCGCTCTTCAATCCGCTGGGCCTCCACCAGCTTGTTGGAGTCGCGAAAGAATTGAATGCGATCCACAAGCTCGGTCTTGATGTTTTCTATGGCGACCAAAAGCCGCTCTCGGGGCGTTACGTAGTGACTGCCCGGATAGAGATACACTTCACCAAGCTCCTCCAGAACCGTCCCCCTGAGCGGATCGATATACTTGATCGTCTCCACCACATCCCCCCAGTATTCCACGCGAATCGCCCGGTCGTCCTCGTAGGTGGGGAATATCTCCACCGTATCCCCCCGGACGCGAAACGTTCCCCGGGAGAAATCGATGTCGTTTCGATCGTATTGGCTCTCCACCAGCCGGAGCAGCAGGTCGTCCCGGAAGAGCACCTCGCCCGCGATGATCGGAATGACCATGCCGGCGTATGTATCGGGAGATCCCAGGCCGTAGATGCACGATACCGATGCCACGATGATGACATCGTCCCGGGCCAAGAGCGAGTGGGTGGCGGAGTGACGAAGCTTGTCGATCTCCTCGTTGATGGAAGTGTCTTTTTCGATGAACGTGTCGGTACGGGGGATGTACGCTTCGGGCTGGTAGTAGTCGTAATAGCTGACAAAATACTCCACGGCGTTGTGGGGAAAGAGTTCCTTGAATTCGGCGTAGAGCTGGGCCGCCAGGGTCTTATTTGGGGCGATGATCAGTGAGGGACGGCCGACGTTTTTAATGACGTTGGCTATGGAAAAGGTTTTTCCCGAGCCGGTCACGCCCAGCAGTACCTGGTGCTTGTCTCCCCTGATGAGTCCGTTGGTCAGTTCGTCGATGGCCCTGGGCTGGTCCCCCTTGGGCATGAATTCCGTGACCATGTCAAAAACATGGTCGCCCCGATTTCGTCTGTTTCGTGTGGCGCCGGTGGACATGAATCCCCTACGTAATTTATGGAAGGCAAATTAACATTATACCAGATTGATACGGGTTGGCAAGACATCGATGAATCACAATATGGGAAACGAAAAACAAACGGCGATACCGGAGAGATATCGCCGTTTGAGAGAAATCGGCCAATCGAAAGCCGGATAAAAAAAGAGCTTTCCGATGATGCTATGTGGTTTTCGCCTGGAATGACGACAGAAGGTGTGAGAGCATTTCCATGAATTCCGGCCGGGAGGCGGCTTCCGCCAAGTGGGCGTGTTCGGTGGCCAGGTGAACGAGGAGATCCGTTCCGAATGAGCCGTACATCATCCGCTTGATCGCGCCCGAGACCGACACCGGAATCCTCGCCACCTGTTCGGCCGCCTTCTGGGTCTCCTCGCGAAACGTCTCCTCGGGAAAGAACCGGGTCACCAGTCCCGCCCGAACAAGATCGTCTTCCGTCAGATCATCGGCCAGCAGCGCCGCCTCCAGCGCACGGGAAAGGCCGACCATCCTCGGCAGGCTGAAGTTTATCCCGCCGTCGCCGGTCAGGCCGATGCTGGAATATGCGTATCTGAGCTTTACCCGTTGTGTGGCAACGCGAATGTCGCACGCCAAGGCAAGGGCCGCGCCGTATCCGGCGGCCTGGCGGTTGACGGCCGCGATGACCGGTTTGGGAGATTGTCTAATCTCTGCGATGGCCCGGTGGGCGATGGTGGCGAGGATTTCGATGCGCTTTCTCGGGTTTGGGTCACCCGAGACCTCCAATACATCGGCACCGGCGGTGAAGGCCTTCCCCTCGCCGGTAATGACGATCACCTTGACCGTGTCGTCCTCGAGATGTGAGGTCAACACGCTGATGGCCTCTTCGGCCATTTTCGTGCACAGGGCGTTGAGAAGTTCGGGGCGATTGAAGATGAGCCAGCCGACCGGCCCCCGGGTTTCGCTGATCACATATCGATAGTTCATCTGTGTGCCTTTCTTCGGTGCGGTATGAAGTGATTACACGGTTATCCTTTTTTGTTCAATCCTGAAACACGCCGTGCGAGCCTCTTGCGGCGGACGCTCAATGCGTACCGAATGCGACCGAGACAGCCGGTCAGCTCAATCAGAAACAAGAGGAGGTACGGACGGAAAATCCAGATACGTCCCGTCTTCGGCGGCGTTTTCGACTTCAGGCTCGGGTCCAGGATCACCTCGCCGATGATGATCCCCTCGCCGTCGGCCATCTGTTCAATAACGACGCCATCGGAATCGGCGATGGCGGAAAGGCCCGGAAAGCGCGACGTCTCCCGCATGCCGAAGGTCCAGGGAAGCCGGGAGGAAAAGATTCCCCGCTTGTTGCAGTAAACCACCGGGACTCCCAGAGCCCGGGCGTAATGGGCGGGCAGACGCTTCATATCATCGATGCTCCGATTCACCGTTCCATGAGGCGTGAAAAGCCCCACGGAGCTGATCGGCGCTGAGTGGGGCATGAGGACGATATCCGCCTTCTGTGAAAAGAGGTCCTTTAGTGTGAATGAGCGTTGATTCTCATAGCAGATTCCCACACCAACGATTCCCAGGTCCGTCTCGATCACGTGATCATTACGCACACCCCGGAAGAAGTGGTTTTCGAAAGACGCGGGCGTTTGTTTTCTGACCGTGCCCGCCACGTTCCCGTCGGGGTCGGTCAGAACGAATGTGTTGTAGAAGTGGCGGCCGTCCGCCTCCAGGAAACAGCCGCCGATCCACACCGACAAATCACTCGATCGTTGCTTAAGCCATCTGACGGTGGGGCCGTCGATGGTCTCGGCGGAGTACCAGATGTCCGGGGTGTACGAGTATCCGGTGGAGAAAAACTCCGGCAGGAGGATGAGCCGTGCACCCAGGCTGGCGGCGTCCTCCACGAAATGGGCGGCACGGGAGAGGTTTGTGTGAATCGAGTCGTTCACGGACTCCATCTGCACCGCCGCCACGAGCAGCTTTTTCCCGCGAGTTGACGTTGCAGTGCCGATGTCTTTTTTCTTCTCGGGCATGTCGCGCCGCCTCTATTGGTTCCTCATTTCGCCTTCCAGGTCGTCCCGTCGGGGCCGTCTTCCAGGATGATGCCACGCTCGGTAAGCTCATCCCTGATCCGGTCCGCCGTGGCGAAGTCCTTTTGGAACCTCGCATCGGCCCTCTGCTGGATGAGCTTTTCTATTTCGCCGGCATCGATATCCATGTCCGAAAGCTTCCGGCCTTTCACCTCATCGAAGTATTGGGCCGGGGCTCTATCGAGGATTCCGAAGACGTCGAGGGCCGGTTGTATGAGCTCCCAGGCGTTTTTCAGGGCCTCCTTTGCCTCCGCCCCCGGGTTCGGCAGTTCGTCAAGCAGACGATTGAGGATATGGACGAGATCGAAAAGCCTACCCAGTGACCGTGCGGTGTTGAAGTCGTCGTCCATCGATTCGGTGAACTCCTCGATGAACTGCGCAGGCGCTTGGGTCAACTCCTCAGGGATGCCGTCGCCGCCGTTCGTGTCGCCTTCGAAGATCGATAGTATCCGCTCCTTCATGGCGTACAGACGATCCAGGGCCTCCTGGGCGTCGTGAAGGTTCTTGTCGGAGAAGTCGATGGGGCTTCGGTAGTGGCTTGATATCAGGAAAAAACGAAGCACTTCCGGGTGATAACGCTCAAGGATATCCCGAATCGTCTTGAAATTGCCCAGGGATTTGCTCATTTTTTCCTGGTCTATGTTCACAAAGCCGTTGTGCATCCAGTAGCGGACGAAGGGTTTTCCGCTGGCGGCCTCGGACTGGGCGATCTCGTTTTCATGGTGAGGGAATACCAGGTCCTTTCCACCGCCGTGGATATCGATCGTCTCGCCCAGGATGCCGCTGCTCATGGCGGAGCATTCGATGTGCCAGCCCGGCCTTCCCGCACCCCAGGGGCTGTCCCACGACGGCTCGCCCGGTTTGACCCCTTTCCAGAGCACGAAATCAAGCGGGTTTTCCTTTTTCTCGTCCACGTCGATTCGCGCGCCGGCAATCATGTCGTCCAGGTTTCTCCCGGAGAGCTTCCCGTATTCCGTGAATTTTTTTACCGAATACATCACGTCGTTTCCCGCCTGATAGGCATATCCCTTCTCCATAAGCTTCGTGATGAGATCGATCATCCAGTGAATGGACTCGGTGGCTTTCGGCTCGTGGTCGGGTCTGAGAAGCCCCAGGGCGTCCATATCCCGATGGTATTCTTCGATGAATCGCTCGGACAATTCTTTAGTGGATATTCCCGATTCGCTTGCCCGATTGATGATTTTATCATCTATGTCGGTGAAATTGCGCACGTAGGTGACGTCGAACTGTTTATACTTCAGATAGCGGTACACCACGTCGAACACCACTTCCGATCGGGCATGGCCGATGTGTGAGAAGTCGTAGGCGGTGATCCCGCATTTGTACATCCTGATCCTCTTCGGCTCAAGCGGTTCGAATGATTCTTTCTTCCCGGTCAGGGTATTGTAGATGGTGAGTGTCATGGTCTTTTCCGTACATGGATGGAATTGTGAGCATTCATAACACAATTCAGGAACGCGGTCAAGATATTGTCCTCCGTGTATGACGAACGGCCGCATCTATTTTCCGGTATGCGCGTCGCCTGTACTTTCTTCACTCTTATATATGTCTTGGGGGGGGTATGTTTGTTTACTCATCCGGTGTGCGGAAGAATTGGCCTTGACAACGGCGAGGGTTTGGTTTACCTTCTTATGATGCTATGATAATTGAGAGATCCGGTCGGAGCGGTTCGGCGCCGAACCGGCGGGAAAGTTGAATCAATAGACGGGGAGCGGGGAAGCGCTATGAATAATCGGCCGGAGACATTTCCACTGAAGGGTCAACTGCTCTATGCCAGCGGCAATTTGGGTTGGACCATGGTTGATCGAATTTGGATTACCTTCATGCTCTATTTCTATCTCCCCCCGGCGGAGTCCGGAATGACGGAGCTGATATCCAACCGGACATTCCTGGGATTTCTCACGGTGATCGGACTCGCGACGATTCTCGCCCGAGTGGTGGATGCGGCGGCGAATCCCCTCGTGGCTTCATGGAGCGACGGAAACGAATCCCCCCTGGGCAGGCGGAAAATGTTTTTGCTCTACGGAGGCCTCCCCCTGGTCGTGTTGTTGGTGATGCTGTTTTTTCCACCGTCGCCCGAGGCGGGAACGCTGAACGCCGTCTGGATGATCGTTATCCTGAGTCTGCTCCTATTTTTCCTCACCATCTACGTGGTGCCGTGGTGTGCGTTGCTGCCGGAGCTGTCTCACACAAAAAACGAGCGGATCAACATCGCATCCATGCAGGCGGGATTTAGAATGATCGCCCTGGTGATTGTGATGATCGGCGGATTCGCCCTGTGGGACCTGTTTGAGGGATGGGGCATGGATAAGGGCCGAGCACTCCAGGTGACGATCCTCGTCTTTGGATTGATCGCTTTGGTTGCGTTATACCTTCCCCTCATCACTCTCGATGAGGAGCGATACACAATCTCCACTCCATCAAAAATAGGGCTCATCGAATCCCTCAAGCTGACTTTTGCCAACAAGCCCTTTATGCCGTACTTGTTCGGGACGATTTGCCTCTGGTTTGCGTTCAATATCGTTTTCCAGTCGACGATCTACTATGTGACCGTGCTTCTGGGAAAACCCGAATCCTTTACGAGCGCGGCGTACGGAATGGTTATGGGGGTTGCATTCGTCTTTTTCCCGATTCTCAACCTCCTCTCACGGAAGATGCTCAAAAAACATATCATGATCACGGGCCTGATACTTTTTCTCATATGCGGATTTACGCTCTACTTTCTGGGATCGGACGCCATCCCGGTGCCGAAGACCACTCAAGCACTGGTTTTATTTGGTTTGTTCGGCATCCCTGTGGCCGCCCTGTTGCTGCTCCCGAACGCCATACTCGCGGATATCGCCGAATATGACTCGATTAAAACCGGCACAAACAGGGAGGCGATGTATTTCGGCGCCCAGGGATTGCTCCACAAGGTGAATCTCGGACTTTCCACCCTGGTCCTCGGTTTTTTGTTGACCGAGTTCGGCAAGGACGCGGCGCAATCCATGGGTATTCAGCTGACCGGCCCGGTGGTGGGTATCGTGTGCATTTTCGGGATTATCCTGTTCTCCATATATCCCGAACAGGAGGTGCTGGGGGTATTGGAGGAGAACCGACGGGCGGGTGGGATCGTATTTTGAGCAGAGTGAGCCTATTGTTTTCTCATGGTGAGTGTGAAAGCGGCTGTGAAATGACTAACTGCTGATACGCTTTTTCAAAAAGGAGCGGAACATGGCGACACGAGTTGAGAAATTCCCACTGTGGGGTAAGTTGCTCTATGCCAGCGGTAATATCGGCTTCACCATCGCGGATCGCATCTGGGTGGTGTTCATGCTCTATTTTTTCCTTCCCCCGGCGGAGTCCGGGATGCCCGAGCTGATATCCAACAAGACCTTTTTCGGCGTGCTGACCGTCGTCGGGGTGATGACGCTTTTTGGGCGTATTGTGGATTCAATCGCCGATCCGATTATCTCAAACTGGAGCGACCGGAGTAAATCCCCCCTGGGCCGTCGGCGGTTTTTCCTAATTTTCGGGGGACTCCCCCTGATGGCCTCATCGGTTATTCTCTTTTTGCCGCCCGTCCCCTATGCCAGCGTCGCCAACGCTGTCTGGATGGGATTCTGGCTCGGCGTGCTGTTGTTTTTCTTCACATTTTACGTGGGTCCGTGGCTTGCGCTGATTCCGGAACTGACCCATAACGATACGGAGCGGGTCAACCTGACCCTTCTGCAGGCGGCCTTCGCCCTGGTCGGCGTAATTATCGTGATGATCGGGGGGTATGCTCTATGGGGATTTTTAGAGAAAACCACCGGCATGGACAAGAGCACGGCGCTCCAGGTGACGATCGGCATCCTCGCCGTCATCGGACTTGTTTTTTGTTACATCGCGGTCATCCCCATCAACGAGAAGCGATACTGTGACTCCGCGCCGTCGGAAATCGGCCTGATCGACTCACTGAAGCTCACGTTGAAAAACAAGCCGTTTTTGATCTACCTTTTCGCCACAATCTGCCTCTGGTTCGCCCTCAACATTATATCTCAGGCCGCAACCTACTACGTGACGGTGCTTTTAAAAAAGCCGGAATCCTTCGCCACGGTGGTGTTCGGGGCCGTTTTCGGAACGGCGCTGATATTCTTCCCGATTCTGAGCTTTTTGAACCGATTCATCTCAAAAAAAACCATTATGGTGGTATCCACCCTGATTTTCGCCGTTTTCGCCCCGTTGACCTACTACCTGGGAACCGACGTGCTCATCCTGGACCCGATGGTACAGGCGTATATCATTTTTGCCTTTGTCGGCATTCCGGTGTCGGCGCTTCTTGCGATACCCAACGCCATGATTTCCGACCTGGCCGAGTATGACGCCATTACCACCGGAAGCAAGCGGGAGGGTATGTATTTCGGCGCTCAGGGACTGTTCCAGAAGATAAACCTCGGCATCTCCACGCTCATCCTCGGCTATCTCTTTGCCACCTTCGGCAAGGATATCGCGAATCCCCTCGGCGTCAAGCTGTCCGGTTTGGTTGTGGGTGTTGTGTGCCTCATCGGTGCCATCCTCTATATTCTCTATCCCGAAAAGGACGTGCTGGCGGTTGTGGAAAAACACCGGGCCGAGGTGATAGTGGAGAAATAGTGTTCGGGGCAAGAGGAAATACGTACATGATGCGACTGTTTATCGCCGGTGTGATCGCATGCGCCGTTCTGCTTGGGGGGATGTCCGCCCGGGGATTCGAGACGGAATATGCCGTGATTATCGGTGAAGAGGTGCGCGTATTCTCCAGGCCAACGATGCACGCCGGGACCGTCGTCACCATCGACGGCAACGGTGAGATGAAGGAGGCGGTGTGCATCCTCAATCGCCTGGAGGAACCGGAGACGATCGACGGGGTAACCGATCACTGGTATTTCATCAGGTATCGGGGCGTCGAGGGATGGATATTCGGTACGTATCTCCTCCTTGACGATAAGGAGGCGAGGAAGTCGCTGGTGGAAGTTCCGTCGTACTTCGATCGGATAAACAGTGTATACGAAGATATCGAGGAGGAATCGTTCAAAAACGCCGCCCGAACGGCCGAAGGGATCGTTTCCGACATCGAGGCGAATTTCTCCCGCCAGCAGATCGAGAACAGCCCTCTGCTTTTGGAGTTGATCCTGACCGCACTGGTTACCCGGGGAGAGGCCCTGGTATACCTGGGTAAGTATGATGACGCACACGATGTGTTCGACTATCTCACGAAGGCATATCCGGACGCCCGTATGGAGCTTGAGGCGGTTACCGTCGACGAATTGGTCGTTCCGTATCTGTCATATATTGCATGTGAAAAGGATATCAAGCTTTTTGAAAACCCGGGGGAGTGCCGGGATGTGGTCATTGCCGCTCTTGAGGGGAGGGACCTCCAGACGCTTTCCGACATGGCGATACCGGGGATTTTTGAAATCTGGATGGCGTACACCGACTGGGTGGTGAAACTGGGGGACGAATCACTGACAGGCCAAACCTGGCTGACCGATTCGTTTGACGACGCCTGGCAGATCATCGAAGTGGATACCCTGACCGATCGCACGGACGATGTCTCGGGGTATTGCGTGGTAACCGGACCCTGGAAGATCGACTATTTCGGGCGGCAGGTGAATCGGGCCGACTTCTGCATAGATCGGGTGCCGGGTACCGGGAAATACGCCTTCACGTATCTGATCCTCTACTCACCGCCGGATGAGGGGGCCACCCCGGGTCGGTGATCGGATACACCTACTACCATCACGTATGTAAAACAAGGAGCATGGTTGTATGAAACGATGTGAAATTTTATTGATTGGTATGGGAGCCCTGATGATACTGGCGTGCACCGTGATCGGCTGCAAGTCCACGCCGAAACCGGCATACGTAGCACCGCCCGTGAATATTGCCACCTACAAGTCGGTATATCTCGAGGTGGCGTATGACCCCGTCTTATTGGTGACGGTGGAAGACAAAAAACGTCTGATCGCCAATTTTTCCGAGTACCTCACTCAGGCCGGATTTCTGGTTACGATGAAGCCCGAGCGGGCGGATATGATCATGAAGGTTTCCATCGACGAACTGATACTCTCCGACCGCAACGAGCGGCTCGCAAAACGCATCACATTCGGTCTGAAAAAGGGGGAATCGCTCATCGTCTATTCGGCGCTCTTCACGGACGCCCGAACATTTCAGGAAATTACGAAAACCGAGGGGAGCGCAAAGGCCAAAGGTTATTTCCCGTCCGAGCAGGATATCAAGGACAAATTTCTCACCATTATGGAACAGGACATCATGGAGTTCATGTCGTCGTCATCGATGTTCTAAAAAATCCCGGTGAGTTAAAATGGAATCGGCGACGCCCGGCGGTGTGTCGTTGTTTCCGGGATACATCGGCATATTCCGTGTATCGGGAGGAGAAACGGGACACATAATGATAGCCCTTTTTTTGTAACGGCCGGATCGGCTGAGAGACGGGGATGCACGGCGCGCGTTTTCCATTCGTGAGCTGTTGCTCGGCGGGATCAAATCACGAACGAGTTTCAGCGAGTTATCTGAGAGGAGGGGCGGCCTTTCTCATCGACAATTCGATGTGAGAGAGTCGACGGCGGACACCAGAGAGGAAACAATATATGAAAAACATGACGGAGCCTCAGAAGAAGGGGGCGCATCTGGCCCTGATCGATAAAGACATGCCGGATGAAATAGAGGTCGACGGAGCGCTCTGGAAGAAGACCAGGGAATACAAGCATGATTTCTTCGCCGTCACCGGTTCCTACGAATCTTCCGAAGGGCAAAAAGCCATGTTGAAGATATATCGTCCCAACTGGTGGTACGGTATGCCGGTGTTTCTTCTGTCATACTTTTGGGTGCGGCACGAAAAGAAGGTGTACGACAAGATGGCGGACACGGGTTTTACGCCCCGATTTATCGGGCGATACGAAAAGACCGGCATGCTGATCGAGTTCATCGAAAGCGTAAACCTCCTGGATAAGCCGGACCTGGATTCCACCTTCTTCGACACCCTTGAGGAAATCATCGGGACAATGCATGAGAGGGGCATCGCCTATGTCGACGCCGACAAGCCAGACAACTTCCTGGCGTCGATCGACGGTCGTCCATACGTGATCGACTTTCAGCTCACCTGGGTTCAACCCTTCTTCCCCTTGCGTCTTCTGACCTGGCCGATTTTTTATATCCTGGCGGACGCCGATATATACCATGTCAGAAAGCATCGGCGCAGGTTCCTGCGGCATGAAAATCTCCCTAAATACATGCCCTGGTACATCAGGATTCACCGATACTTTTCGGTGCGGGTCAGAAGGTTTCGTCATCGATTCATGCCGAATTACCATTAATAACAACGCATGGAACACAGACACAGCTTCCAATGAGGGCGGGTGTGTGTCTGTGAGTATCCTCTGACGTTCATCGGTCGATATCCGGGCGGGTAGTGGTGGGGCGACGTTTGAAAGATACCGGATAGCGATTTCCTGTAGTTGTGTATGCATCACATCATTGTTCTCATTAAGCTTATATCGATCTACCTTGCCGTGGGCGCCGTTGTGGGGGCCAATGCGGGATTTATCGGCGGAGGCGGCGGCTCCATTACCGTGCCGGTTCTTATCTACACGTTCACTCTGCTCGGATATCCGCTGAACGCGTCCGTCCATACCGCCGTGGGGACGTCTCTGTTTCTTATCTTCGTCTCGGGGCTTTCGGGATCCCTGGTACACATAGCCAAAAAATCAATCCATTTCAAAATATTCGCTGCCCTTGCGTCGGCGGGCGTCGTGGGCGCGTGGGTGGGGGGAGCCCTCTCCATCCACATTAACGGAGACGTCTTCAAAAAGCTCCTGGCGGTAATGCTCTTATTACTGGTGTATCGCATTCATCGCGATGAGAAGGAAAACGACCCGGACGGCATCGACGCAGGCGCCGGAGGCTTCGACGTGGAGGCGGACCAGCCGGTGAGTATCTACGTGCTGTCCATCATCACGGGTTTCCTGTCCGGTTTTTTATCCGGTTTTTTCGGCATCGGCGGCGCCATCGTCATGCTTCCGGCCTCCATGTACCTGTTGAAATTCTCCCCCCTGGAGGCCGTGGCGCATTCCACCTGTCTCATGATGGTGACGGCCTTCATCGGATTTCTCACACAGGTCTATTACGGCCTGGAGGCGGAGTCACTGCTCCCGGGCTCCATCGGCTATTTCAACTACACGGCGGGTATTCCGATGGCGATCTCTGGGATCGTCGTGACCCGGTGGGCCGCCGCCCGGGTGCACATGATCGATCATGATAAAATGCGAAACGTCCTGCTGGTCGTGCTGGTGATCGTCGCTTTTGTGATGGTGGTGAAATAGCGCAGGATAACCGCATCGCACCGGGGGTTTCCCTTGATTTCCCGGGTCGATTGGAGTATATAAACAAACACGGATTGTTGGAACAATGGAGGATTCATGAGTCCGGGAAGACGACCGACATTGGTTATCATGGCGGCCGGTATGGGATCGCGATACGGGGGGCTGAAACAGCTCGATCCCGTGGGACCGTCGGGAGAGCTTTTGATTCACTATTCACTCTACGATGCTCATCTTGCCGGATTCGACCGTGTGGTGTTTGTCATTCGGCAGGATTTCGAAGAGGAATTCAAAGAGCGTATCACGCCGTTCAGCCCGAAGGGCGTTGATCTCGTGTATGTTTACCAGGACGTATCCGATCTCCCCAAGGGACGGACAAAACCCTGGGGGACCGGGCACGCGGTGCTGGTGTGCGATTCCGCGATAGACGGCCCCTTCGGCGTGATCAATGCCGATGACTATTACGGACGAAGCGCCTTTCAGACGCTGTATGATTTCCTGAAGAGCGATCGGTGCACCGAGCGGACCTACTGCATGGTCGGATATCTACTGAGGAACACCGTCAGTCCCCACGGGGCGGTCACCCGGGGGGTCTGTCGGGTCGCAGACGGCGCATTGACGGGAATTAATGAGACCGGCGGCATTGAGCTGAGGGGCGGAGAGATCGGTGTTGAGGAAAACGGAATCTGGAAGGTCTTCGATCCTTCGTCGCCGGTTTCGATGAATATCTGGGGATTCGACTCGAACCTGTTTCTGTATCTCAAGGATCGCTTTGCATCCTTCGTAACATCCGCCGAGGGGAATCCGAAGGAGGAATTTCTCATACCCGAGGTCATCGGCGACCTGGTCAGGGAGGGGGCGCTCCGGGTGGATGTGCTTGAAACGGATGAGGTCTGGTTCGGCATGACACACCCGGAAGACCGCCGTATCGTCACCGAAAAAATCGCACAGATGGTCAAGGACGGGATCTACCCTCAGTCGCTGGGATGAAAGAGATCGAAGACAGAGAGCACCTGGTGAAGGTGGCCCGGCGTTTTGACGTCGGCGGGGATGTCTCGTCGATCGTCCGCCATGCCACGGGCCACATCAACCATACCTATATCGTCACAGCCGGCGTCGGCCGTGATGCGGAACGCTGTATCCTTCAGCGGATCAATACCGACGTGTTTACCGATCCGGCGGCGTTGATGGACAATATCCTCCAGGTGACCGGGGCGGTATCCCGGCGGGTCGAGGACAGGGGAGGGGACCCGAGACGGGAGTCATTGACCCTGGTCATGACGACCGACGATGATCACTCCCATGTATGCGATCGGGGCGGTTTCTGGCGGTGCTACCGCTTAGTGGAGGGGAAAACCCACAACGCCGTCCCCACAGGTCCTTCGGGGATCGACCTGGCCCGGAGCGCAGCCTGTGCGTTCAGACGATTCCAGCGGGATATCGCATCTCTCGATACGACCGGCTTCCATGAGCCGATTCGCGATTTTCACAACACACCGGCTCGATATCGGGCCTTTGAAGAGGCGCTGCATGGTGATGTATGCAAGAGGGCCGGTGAGGTGATTGCTGAGATCGATTTCTGCCGTGAGCGCCGTGACCTGTGCGATGCAATCACACGCCCCCTCGAGTTGGGGGAGATACCCCAAAGGCTCGTACACAACGACACGAAGATAAACAACATCATCTTTCAAAACGGCGCGTCTCACTCGTCGAGGAAAACATGCGTCATTGACCTGGATACCGTCATGCCCGGGTCGGTCCTGTTTGATTTCGGGGACCAGGTTCGCACAACGGTCTCACACGCGGAGGAGGATGAGCGGGATCTCGAAAAGGTACGCTTGGAGCAGCCGCTGTTCGAGGCGCTGGTCGCGGGATATCTTTCGGAGGCGGAGGACTTTCTGACTGATCGGGAAAAGGGGCTTTTAGTGACGGCGGGCCTCGTTATCACCTTCGAAACCGGGCTTCGGTTCCTGACCGATTACCTCATGGGCGATTGTTATTTCCACATCATTCGACCGGGACACAACCTGGATCGCGCCCGCACGCAGTTTTGCATGGTGGAGCTGATGGAAAAGAGCAAGGATGGCCTTGAGAGTATCGTTCATCGATACACATGATGGGTCCAGCAAGAAAACGATATTGAACGAAGAGTGATACTGTTTTTTTATATGAGGATGACATGAAATATGCCGGGCGTGCTCTGTTCATCACGATATGCTGCATGGTGCTTGTAACTGCGGCGGTGTCCGCACCCGCCGGGGAGGAGCGATGGATAGAGGTGGAGGGTGTCGAAAACGTGCGGGACATCGGCGGGTATCCGGCGGGAGACGATACCCTGGCATGGGGGAGGATCTATCGGTCGGCCGACATCACCGGCATAACGGACACGGGGATCGCCGTCCTCGAAGGACTCGGTGTGGTGACGGTGGTGGACCTTCGCCCCCATCCGGATGCAGAGGCGCTTACAGGTCGCCTCGAGGCGTCGGGCATACGTTTGGTCTCCCTCCCCATGGAGAAGGATGAACTCAGTGACAAGGCCGAGTTCTATCGGAGGATTATCGTGCTGGGGAGGGACAGCCTTGCGGAACTGTTGTTCCTGGCGGCGGATGAACGTGCGCTCCCGATGCTGCTCTTTGACGGGGAGGGGACGGACGAGGTGGAGGTGGCGGCGATGCTCCTGATGGGGGCGGCGGGGGTCTCCGGCGACGACCTGGTTCGTGATTATCTCCTCTCCAACCAGGCAGGCGCCGACGTGCGGGAGGAGTGGGGTCGCCATATCGTGGACTACTTCGACGAATACGGCGGTATCCGATACTACACGCAATCGATTCTCAATGTACCGACGACGACAATTGATCTCATACACAACAATCTTATCCGATAAGGAGGAAACATGGGGGGACCGCTGGAAGGAATACGCATTGTCGATTTTACGCGTCTTTATCCCGGACCGTTTGGAACGCAGATGCTGGGGGACATGGGAGCGGAGGTCATCAAGGTGGAGGACAAGAACTCACCTGACTATATCCGCTTTTTCCCGCCCAAGATCAAGGACGAGGGGGCGGGATACCTCGCCGTCAATCGAAACAAGAAGAGTTTCGTCATTGATATCAGATCGGACGAGGGGAAGGAGCTGTTTCTGAAGCTGATGGAGAAGTCGGACGTGGTGGTGGAACAGTTCAGACCCGGCGTGATGGACACAATGGGCCTGGGGTACGAGACCGCGAGGAAGAGAAACGAGAGGATCATATACGCCTCCATCACCGGATTCGGACAGACGGGACCCTACTCCCAGATACCGGGGCACGACATGAACTATATGGGCCTTGCGGGCATCAGCGATGTCATCGGTCCCAAGGACGGCCCCCCGGTGATTCCGGGCATCCAGGTAGCGGATGTCGCCGGCGGCGGCCTTATGTCCGTCATCGGCATACTCGCCGCCCTCGCGGCCAGGGAGCGTACCGGCAAGGGCCAGCATGTGGACATATCCATGTTTGACGGCGTCCTCCCGTTTATCGGGATGATTTACGCAAATTACCTTGCCGGCGGCGGCCTCCCGGAGCGGGGAAACACCTTCCTCTCGGGAGCGTTGGTGTGTTACAATATCTATCAGACCAAGGACGACAAGTACATCACCCTGGCGGCGTTGGAATATAAATTCTGGAAGCGGGTGTGCGAGCTGATCGATAGAACGGAATATACCGACAAGCAGTACGCCGAGGGTGAGGAGCGAGACAGGATCCATAAGGATCTGACTGATCTGTTTTTGACGAAGACGAGGGACGAGTGGCTCGAGATATTCCGGGGTGAAGAGTCCATGACAGACGGAGTCTTTTCGATCGATGAGGTCGAAAACGACCCCCACGCCAAGGCGCGGAACATGATTATAGAAATGGATCATCCCACCGCGGGGAAGGTCAAGGGCATCGGGCTCCCTTTAAAATTTTCGGGAACCCCCGCAACGGATATTGTGCCACCGCCGGCGCTGGGGCAGCACAATACGGAGATACTGACCCTTATCGGGATTGACGAAAAAAAGAGAGAGGAGTTACAAAAGAAGGGAGTGGTGTTGTAATGTGACAAGATTAACTTGACTTGACAGTTGAAAAGAAAGGTGGTCAGATACCTCCTGGCAAACAACTCAAAAAGTTGAAGGAGGAT